>CANGBQ010000061.1 GCA_947451985.1 Chitinophagaceae bacterium
AGCTATCAGCCAAGTATTCTTACAGATTTTTCCTACCGATATAGCAATCCCGTTCCGCAAGCTCAGTTTGGTCCAAACCTTGTCCAATTTGCGCCCTATAACAACTACAGTGCTGCCGTAGGAATCAATCAGCTCGTGTATGATTTCGGGAAAACAAAATGGCAACTAGAGAAATTGCATGCTGAGAAAAATGTGACGATAGCCAATATCGACCTGGCTAAAAATGTAATTGCTTACCAAGTGGCCAATGTCTATTTCACGATTTTATATTTACACCAAGCCGTTTTGGTTCAACAGCAGCAAATAAACGCGTTGCAAGAAAACGAAAAGATTATCGTTGCCAAATTCAACCAAGGAGAAGCCTTAAAATATGATATTTTGTCCACCCAGGTCAGAACCAAGAATGCGATCAATAAATTAACTGATTACCAGGCTCAATTGGATAAGCAGTTTATTTTGCTTGATTGGCTGACAGGCTCTTCGGAAAAATCTGCATTTCGTTATTTCAGCGATTCCAATACCATTCAACTGATTACATCCATGGACAGCTGGCAAAGTAAAAATCCGAACGCATTGTTGCTGGAAAAAAAGCTGGCTTTGCTAGGGATGGAAAAAACTTATGCTAAAGTGCAAACAAGGCCTTCACTTTCGGGAAACGCTTCTACAGGTTACAGAAATGGAATTCAACCGAATATAGAAAGCATGCAATGGGTCAGCGCATTTGGATTGACCTTTACCCTGCCGATCCACTCCACCTACCGACCCAAGCAACAACAAAAACTAATTCAGGTATCCATGGATGCTACACAGGCATCAATGAAAAGCTTGGAGGCGAGTATTCAAAAAGATTTGAACATGATTGTAGAAGATTATCAAGGATTGAATCAAAAAGCTAAGAATACAAATCTTTTGGTAGCGCAAGCGGCTGAAGCCTATCAATTGGCAAAGGTTCGATTCAATGCAGGGTTGATTACCTCGGCAGAGTTATTACTGGCACAAAACAACGTAGAAGATGCTTCTTTACAAAGTGTCCAGCTTGAATACTTAATGACTTTGGACAAATTGGAAAGCAATAAGTTAGTTGGCAACCAAATATGGTGATATTCCGCTACATTTGAAATGGAAATCACCTCACATGACCTCCCTGAAAAATAAAACGGCATTCATCACTGGCACCTCTAGGGGAATTGGAAAAGCCATTGCATTGCGGCTGGCAAAAGAAGGCGTTAATATAGTAGTAGCTGCCAAATCAATTACAGAAAATCCAAAACTAGGCGGCACTATTTTTTCAGCTGCTGAAGAAATAGAAGCCATCGGCGCAAAAGCTCTTCCCATAGCCTGTGACATAAGAGACGAATGGCAAATCGAAAAGGCCGTTGGGCAGGCAATAGAAACTTTTGGAGGGATTGATATACTAATCAACAATGCCTCTGCCATTTCGTTAACTCCTACAGAACAAACAGAACCGAAGCGTTTTGATTTGATGTACGACATCAATGTTCGAGGTACTTTCATGGTTTCTAAAGCCTGTCTTCCGCACCTCAAAAAATCAGACAATCCACACATCATCACCCTTTCTCCTCCGCTGAATATGGACATGAAATGGTTTTCAAGTCACTTGGCTTATACCATCAGCAAATACGATATGACAATGATTACCTTGGGATTGGCGGCAGAATACAAAAAAGATAAAATTGCCGCCAACTGCCTGTGGCCCAGAACAACGATTGCTACAGCAGCCGTTCAAAATCTATTGGGCGGTGACGCATTGATGAAGATGAGCCGTACACCAGCTATTTTAGCAGACGCCGCCTACTATATTCTCATCAAACCTTCAAGCGAGTTCAGTGGAAATTGTTTAATTGATGAAACCGTTTTACAAGAAGCGGGTATTACCGATTTGGCTCGCTATGCAGTAGAGCCCGGTGGTACTTTATTCAACGATCTTTTTATCTAATGCTATTTTAGCAATTCTTTCGGAACTTCTTTTTCCAATAAATATTTATAGATAAACTGGGTTTTCAAATTTTGAAAGTGAAGTCCTTTGTTGCCACCCCATCCATGTCGTCCACCTGAGTAGGCCATAAACTCGAAATTCTTTTTTTCATCCTGGAGTTTACTGATCAGCTGAATGCTGTTTTGCATATGCACATTTTCATCAATGACCCCATGAACAATTTGTAACATGCCTTTGTATTGATTGACATAATTCAGCACAGAACTTTTTTTGTATCCTTCCGGATTGTCAATAGGGGTTCCCATGTAACGCTCTGTATAATGAGAATCATACAGTGTCCAATCAATGACACTACCTCCTGCCATACCATGGGTAAATACATCAGCTCCATAAGTGAGCGCATAGCAGCTCATATATCCACCGTAACTAAATCCAGTGATACAGATTTTGGTTGGGTCGGCTTGACCATTGGTAATCAACCATTTTACCATAGTGGCATAATCTTTCATTTCCCAGTATCCTAAGTTGTGATACATATAATTCACCCCCGCCTTTCCAAAATGACCACTGGCACGATGATCCATGGCTACTTGAATCAATCCTTCTTTGGCATACCACTGTTGTGTTCCGCTCAATGACCAGCCATCCATCACAGTGCCTGCATTGGGACCTCCATAAATGGAAATCAATACAGGATATTTTTTACCCTTCTCCATGTTCAATGGCCAAGTGATTTTCATGGGCAGACTAAACAAACTATCCTCGCTGTTTACACGAATCAATTCTGTTTTGGCCAAAGTAGTGGTGGTAAATTGATCGCCTTTTGAATCGTATAATTCTTTGATCAATTTTCCCTTGTTGTTCACCAAAGACATTTTTGTAGGCGTGGAGAAATTGCTATAAGTAGTAATAAAATAAGACGCATTGGGTGAAAGACTGATGGTTGTATGATTGTATTCGCCAAAAGTCAATCGTTGTAATTTTTTTCCGTTCAATTGAACACGATAGAAATCTTTGCGAGCAGAATTTTCTTTGCGAGCCGTAAAATAAACGAGATTGTTTTTCTCGTCGACAAAATTCAATTCTGTCATCACATATTTTCCTTTAGTGATTGGATGCAACAGTTGGCCATTCATTCCATAATAATACATTTGCTCATACCCGCTTTGATCGCTCATATATATAAATCCCTTCCCGTTTTCTAGATAGGTAATTCTAGATCCTTCATCATCTAAACTTATCCAAGTTTTTTGCTCCTCTGTTAAAAATATTTTTTTAGCGCCTGTGGCAGGATCCACTTCCCATATTTTTAACTGATTTTGTTTTCGATTCATCCACTGAACCAACAGGGTCTTGCCATCGGGCTTCCAATAAGGCAGTCCAAAATACTGGTCGTCCGCTTCATTGAAGTCTGCCCACACAATGGATCCGCCTGTCGGTGACACCATTCCTATTTTAACAGACGGATTGGGATCTCCTACTTTAGGGTATCTCATTTTGTCTACATATCCATGCTGACCATTGGCATCGGTTATGGTATATACCGGAACCTGGGTATCATCGGTTCTAAAAAAAGCAATTTGTTTGCTGTCAGGACTCCACCAGAATGAGCGGTATTGAGAACGACGGCCTAGGATTTCTTCCATATACACCCAGCTGGCATATCCATTCAAAATCAATTCGCTGCCATCGGTGGTAAGACGAACGGTTTGTTGGGTTTGAATATCTGTTGTATATAAATCATTGTTTTTAGTATAGGCAACATAATGATTGTCCGGGCTCAAAATTGGATTTACTTCTTTAGCCTCATCATGGGTCAGCTGCGTTTCAACGCCCTCTTTCTTTACATACAGATCATTTCCTTTGGAAAACAAAGAAATATTGTTGGCCTCCGCGGGCAATTTTTTGTCTTTGTCTGTTGCTTCGCGCGCTTCACCCGTAGCAGCGTCCACTACATATTGCTTTCCCTCTTTATTGAATAAAAAATGACTGTCGTCTATCCAGCTAGGCACTGGCGGCATGCTGTTGACAATCCCCTTGAAGTTGTTTTTGAAATACTGATCATTGCTCAGTGGGTGTTGAGCATAAGACGCTGTCACCAAAAGCAAAGTGGTGGTTAAAGAAAAAAATGATTTCATGTCTATTAACAATTAAAGTTGTAAAAGTACAAAACGACTAGTCCATTTTTTCAGGTCTCATCATTGGGAAAAACAACACGTCCTGTATGCTGTGCTGATTGGTCAACAACATGCAAAGGCGATCGATTCCGAAACCGATGCCACTCGTAGGTGGCATACCATATTCAAGGGCTCTTAAAAAATCGTGGTCAATAAACATGGCTTCGTCATCCCCGCGCTCCATAAGCTTGACCTGTTCTTCGAATCGCTCTCTTTGCTCCATAGGATCATTCAATTCACTATAAGCATTGGCCACTTCTTTACCGTTCACCATCAACTCAAAACGCTCTACCAATCCTGGTTTGCTGCGGTGTTTTTTGGTCAGTGGGCTCATCTCGACAGGATAGTCTGTAATAAAAGTGGGTTGAATATAATTTCCTTCGCACTTTGCACCAAAAATCTCATCAATCAATTTACCCTTACCCCATTTCGCATCTGCATGTATGCCCAATTTTTGACAAACACCTCGAATGCCTTCTTCATCCATTCCGCTGATATCAAATCCAGTATGCTCTTTGATGGCATCAAACATCGTCACTCTTTTGAAAGGTGCTTTGAAACTGATTTCTTTATCTCCCACTGTGCATGTGGCAGTGCCGTTCACAGCAATAGCCGCTTTTTCAAGCATTTGTTCGGTGGTATCCATCATCCATTCATAGTCTTTGTAGGCAACATAAAATTCTAACACTGTAAATTCAGGATTGTGTGTTCTGTCCATGCCTTCGTTTCTGAAATTTCTACTGAACTCGTACACCCATTCAAAGCCACCAACAATCAATCTTTTCAAATACAATTCATTGGCTATACGCATGTACATAGGCACATCCAATGCATTGTGGTGTGTGATAAACGGCCTGGCCGCTGCTCCACCGGGAATGCTTTGTAATACGGGCGTATCTACTTCCAAGGCGCCTTGCTCATTCAAAAAAGAACGAATGGCATTGATCAATTTGGTTCTTTTTACAAATACTTCTTTCACCCCAGGATTGACAATCAAATCTGCATATCGTTGTCTGTACCTGAATTCAGGGTCGGTTACTTCATCAAAAGCCTCTCCATCTTTTTCTTTCACAATGGGCAAAGGACGAAGCGATTTGCTGAGAATAGAAAATTCTTTTACATGGATAGACGTCTCTCCGGTTTTGGTAGTGAATACATATCCTTTAATGCCCACAAAATCTCCAATGTCAACCAATTTTTTCCATACGTTTTGAAATAGCGACTTGTCTTCGCCTGGGCAAATATCATCCTGCTTAATATAAAATTGAATTTTACCTATTCCATCTTGCATTACGGCAAAATTGGCCTTCCCCATATCCCGCACACTCATAATACGACCTGCAATACAAACATTTTCAAAGTCCGCTTTATTGACATCTTCCTTGTAATTGACCTTAATGTACTCAGCAGTGGTATTAACGGGATACAGCGCTGCCGGATAGGGATCAATTCCCAGTTTTTCCAACTCGGCTTTCTTCTCTCTTCGGATGATTTCTTGTTCAGATAAATGTGGTGTGCTCATAGATCAATGAATATAAAATATAGGTTGGCACAAAGGTAACTTATGTGGAGCAGGTAATATTTATTTTGAAGGAGGAATTTATTCGACAGCCAATAAAACCTGCCATGCTTCTGCAACCTTCCCTTCTTCCAATAACCGTTTGGCGTAAGTATGGAGTTCTTTTTCCATTTCGTCCGGATTGATGGAAAAATATTGAATGATATTTTTCAATTTGTCATCATGAAATGCAGGATTGATGGACGGCCATTCATGTACGTTGGCCAATTGGGCCAAGTGATTGCCAGTAAGGTATTTGCTTTGACGAACAGCAGGGGGTAGCGCGTCGATTCCAATGCCAAGTCGGGTATTGGGTTTTTCAACCTCAAATAGATTGGCCGCATTCGTTCTGCTGTACCAGTTTCCTCCCAATCTAGCAACCAAATCCAATTTTCGCTGGTCAATTTTTCCGTCCTTATCTAATACAGATTCGTCAATGTGCATCATCAACACTTCTGCAATAACCAGATTGCCTGCTCCTCCTTCATTACCCAATGGCAATACCTGGTTCACTTTGCACTCCAATTTGATTTTGCTTTCTTGAACCATGGGTGGCTTCACCAAGGTGGCTGGCTGTTGAGTAAATCCTGCTTTTGAAAATTCATTGACGTCTTTGGGATAATCACAACTGGCCAAAGAAGATTGATGTACCATTTCATAATCAACCATGTTGATGACCACCTCAGGCACTTCCAGTACATTTTGTAAAGTGTGTTTGGTGGTATTGTCTCGTACCCTTCGGGCAGGAGAAAAAACAACAATGGGAGGATTGGAAGAAAATAAATTGAAAAAACTAAACGGACTCAAATTCACATTACCTGCCAGATCAATCGTAGATGCAAAACAGATAGGCCGAGGTGCAATGGCATGCTGTAAATAGTTCTGGACTTCTATGGGGTTGAGGTCAGATAGTTTTATAGAGCGCATAGTATACATTCAGGTTTAAATGGTTTCATGGGTTTCAGAAGTTTAATGAGTTCATCAGTCTATGCTACTTTATTAATTTATGAAACTCCTGAAACCTATATGGCTTAAAAAATTATTTTTTAAGCTTCAGAATAGAGAAATCAGATTCGTCCTTCACGATGGTGTTGGTTAATTTACCCAAACCATCGATTTCCATTTCAACTACATCACCGGGTTGGAGCCATTGTTCTGTATAATGAGGATCATTGAGTTTCCCCGTTCCATTCAATTCTAAAAAGCAGCCTGTTCCCACCGTTCCGCTTCCGATGACATCTCCTGGATACAGGTTGACACCATAGCTGCATCTTTCAATGATTTCAGCAAATGTCCAATCCATATCCCCTACATTTCCCTCGCTGACTTGCTTGCCATTGACCCAGCATTTCATGGATAAATTCCAGCTTTTACCTACATGGCCTTGCTTACTAGGAATTTCTTGACTGGATAATTCGTCCAGGGTAACCAGCATCGGACCAATCACCGTTGAAAAATCCTTTCCTTTGGCAGGACCTAAATTGAGCAACATTTCTTCCATTTGCAATCTTCTGGCGCTCATATCATTCATGATCATCAAACCACCAATGTATTCATCTGCCTCCGCTGCTTTGATGTTTCTACCAGGCTTACTGATGACAATGGCTGCTTCTAATTCAAAATCCAATTTCTCAAAATGATCGGGCATGCAAACAATATCTCCAGGCCCTTGTATGCTGTTGTGGTTGGTAAAATAGAAAATGGGATACTGATCAAATTCAGGTATCATGTCTACCTTCCTATTTCTTCTGGCGGCAGCTACATGCTGTCTGAATGCATAGCCATCCCTGCAACTGGTAGGATGAGGTACCGGCGCCAGCAATTCAACAGACGGATAGGGAGTTCCAACAATAGAGCCCAGTTGACCGGCTTTTATTTGTTTTTCTGCCGCGCTGGCCAGCGGAAACACGTCTTCCCAATAGTTTAAAAACATCGCCATGCTGACAGGCAAATCTGGATGAAGGGCATCTGTATCATATAACATGCCATTGATCAAGATAGCCAACTGATCATGGTCATCTTTCAGGTAAGTAACTAGTTTCATATAGCTGATTGTTCACCAAAATTAGCATTCTCGTAACACGTAAAAAAAAGGAATTAGTATATTTGACAAAAGAATGGCTTCAACAATGGATTTTGAAAAGATACATAATAAAGGACAAGCGCAGCTCTTTCGAAATGCCTACCTGGAATATCTTACAAAAACCCATCCGCTGGTGATATGGGGGATGTATCTGCCTATATTGACCTTGTTTCCCGTGTATGCCATGCGCACGATTGGGCTGAGCAGTCAAATCACCTTTGGTGTGTATGCGTTTGGCGTTTTTTTCTGGACCTTCACTGAATACATACTACATCGATTTTTATTTCACCACCATCCCGACACAGAGCAAGGAAAGAAAATCAATTATATCCTTCACGGTAACCACCACGAATATCCAAGAGATAAACAAAGGTTGTTTATGCCGGCTGTACCCAGCATCATCATTGCTTCTTGCTTCTTTGCGCTGTTTTATTTAATCATGCGGGAATATGCATTTGCATTTTTTCCTGGCTTTATGCTCGGTTATTTGCTATACGGAAGCATGCATTATGCCATTCATGCCTGGAATCCGCCTTTTAAATGGATGAAGGGACTTTGGAAAAATCATCATTTGCATCACTACAAACATACCGACAAAGGATTTGGAGTGAGCAGTACACTGTGGGACCATGTATTTGGAACCATGTTTGATTTGAAAAATGAAAAAGAAGACAAAGAAAAAGTAAAAGAGCTGATGTTTAAATAACACGCTTACCAAAGTTCTGCATCCGTTTCTTCTGCCTCATTTGTGTTTGTTTGTTTCCTGCTTTTTAATTTCTGTAATTGTCGCTCCATGATCAAAGAGGCAATCATCTTTGCCGCGTCCTCTTGTGGATTGGCCTGCAAAAGCGCTTTGAGCTTGGCTTCGCTCACATCAATTCTATACAAGAGTTGCACCAGTTTTTCAAAATCTGTGTTAATTAATTCATTGATATATTCCACCAATTGATGCTGTACATCCTCTCTTCCAAGCGATTCGATTGATTGAGGTGTAAAAACAATATCTAGTATAGTATTCATCATAGCAGTTTCAAGTTACTCAGAATTTCTCCAAAACCCCCAGACCAAACAACGCAAAATCATATTTAACAGGATCTTTTGAATCAAACGAACGAAGGGTTTCCGTTAATTCAAGTGCCGCCTGCCAATCAGGTTGTTTCCGTTGCAGTAAATCAAACCGTTGCGCCACCCGGATCACATGCACATCCAATGGGATAATCAACTGTGCAGGTTTTATTTTTTTCCAAAGTCCGAAATCTACCCCACCCTTACTGCTTCTCACCATCCAGCGCAAAAACATATTGATTCTTTTGCAGGAAGAATTTTTATGGGGAGACGCAATGTGCTTCATGGTTCTCTTGGGGACATCCGGTAAAGAAAAAAAATAGTTGTAAAATCCATTCAATGCTTGCTCCACATTTTTATCTGTTGCATTCATTTTCAGCAGAAAAGCCTCTTCTAAAGAATGATGGCTTTGATAATGATGTTTAAAAAATTCCACGAAATACAATACATCTGTAGCATTAAAAGTTCGGTGTTTAAATAGCAGTAATTTTTTTAGATCCGAATCACTGTGATGCAAACAAAATTGATACGGATCATTGTCCATCAATTGCATCAGCTCTCTGGATTTGTTGATGATTGTAGTTCTGTTTCCCCAAGAAAAAATAGCTGCAAAAAATCCAGCGATCTCA
>CANGBQ010000062.1 GCA_947451985.1 Chitinophagaceae bacterium
GAAATCATTATTTTATTGGTGATTGATTCTTCTGAAAAGTTGATTCTTAGTTTGGAAAATGTGTTTGATTCTTTCACTTCACTCGAAAAATTAGGACAAGTAGTCGATCTCGAATTAGATGTCCAAAAAGATGCTTCTAGCCTTACAGATATAGGAAATCGTCCATTTACTGTAGAAATCAGTCAGGTAAGTTTTAAATATCCCACAAGCACCACAAATGTGCTGAATAATATCAACTATCATTTTAAAGAAAACCATCATTATTGCATCACGGGTAGCAATGGTTCTGGAAAATCGACCCTCCTTCATTTGATAGCCGGTTTATACAAACCACAGTCGGGCAGTATTTGTATCAATGGTTTTCCGATAGAGAATTATAGTTTACCCATGCTGTATTCACATCTTGGAAACGGATTGAATGAAGAAACAATTTTTGAAGGCACTCTCTATGAGAATATTACTTTAGGCAGGTCATTCATCACGCTGGATATGGTCCAACAGGCCATCCAGCATATTTTTCTGTCTGATTACATCAAGTCGCTTCCCAAAGGCTTAGATCATGGCATAGAAGTATCTGGCGGAAAATTGCCCAAAAGCATTGTGCAGCGGATCATTTTGGCGAGAAGCATTGTGAACAATCCGAAGTTGCTCCTGGTTGAAAACCAGCTTGATTTAATTGAGGAAGACATTCGGAAGAAAATCATTGACTTTTTAACTGATAAAAAGAATGCATGGACATTGATTTGTATTTCTAATGATCAGTATTTACAATCTACAGTAGATCATGTAATCATCATGAGAGAGGGTGGTTTGCAAATATAATTCGAAAATAATTTTTTATTTATGTTAAACATTACTGAGAAAAATATCAATAGAGAATCCGAATTGGGTCATTTTCGATCTTTTCGTGTTTTGTCTGGCAGAAATACAACCAGAAGGCTCATCAAGACTTTATACGCGATAGGGATATTGTTTTTGATTGTTCTTTTTTTACCATGGACGCAAAACATCCGTTCTTCTGGAGTGGTAACGGCCCTGAGACCAGACCAAAGACCTCAAACCATTCACGCGGTGATTGCCGGAAGAATTGAAAAGTGGTTTGTGCAGGAAGGACAATTTGTTCGAAAAGGCGATACGATTCTGTACATCTCTGAAATCAAAGAAGAGTACCTGGATCCGCAGTTGGTGCAGAACACTGAAAGTCAATTGAAGGCCAAGGAGTCTACTGTGAAATCATACATGAACAAGGTTGAATCCAATGACAATCAAATAGACGCATTAATCAATGCCCGGAAATTAAAATTGGAGCAGGCGGAAAATAAACTCATTCAGTCAAGATTGAAAGTGCAGAGCGACAGTGTTGATTTGACAGCAGCCGAACTGAATTTTAAAATAGCTAAAGAGCAATTAACTCGAATGGAGCAATTGTATAAGGACGGCTTGAAATCTCTCACCGATCTGGAAACGCGTAAATTAAAACTCCAGGAGACAAAGGCAAAAGTGATTGCCCAAGAGAATAAATTGATTTCAAGTAAAAACGAGGTGTTGAACGCTGTACTTGAATTGCAAAGCATCAATGCTGATTACAAGGATAAAATTTCGAAATCAGAAACTGAAAAATTCGCTACCCTGTCCAATATGTACGATGCCGAGGCCATGGTTTCTAAGTTGCAGAATCAGTATATCAATTATAGTATTCGTTCGGGAATGTATTATATACTCGCTCCGCAGGATGGATATGTCACCAAAGCCATTCAGTCGGGTATTGGGGAGACCGTAAAAGAGGGAACTGCCATTGTCAGTATCATGCCCGCTGCGTATGAACTGGCGGTTGAAATGTATGTAAATCCGATGGATATGCCTTTGTTGGAACGCAAGCAGCATGTTCAAATTCAGTTTGATGGTTGGCCTGCCATCGTTTTTTCAGGATGGCCAGGGGTATCCTTTGGGACATTTGGGGGAGAAATTGTAGCTATAGACAACTTTGTTTCAGAAAATGGCAAATACAGAGTGTTGGTTTCTAGGGACTCCAACAGTACGCAATGGCCTTCTGCTATTCGGTTGGGTGCAGGAGCTAGTACCATTACTTTGCTGAAAGATGTTCCTATTTGGTATGAGTTATGGAGACAGATCAACGGATTCCCAGCTGATTTTTACAAATCAACAAACACAAAGAAGAAAAATGAAACAAAAAATTAAGCAATTACTATGCATATGGGTGATATTGTGTTCTTTACAATCCTTTGCTCAAATTGAGCCATCCGTCGTGCTAAGTCAGTATGATTTTCTCAAGTGGGTTAAACAATATCATCCTGTGGCAAAACAGGCGAATTTATTGATAAACAATGCCAACGCCAATGCGCTCCAAGCCAGTGGAGGATTTGACCCCAAATTGTTTTATGGCTTGAGGAGTAAGTATTACAACGAAACCAATTATTACAATGTGCAGCAGGCAGGCGTAACCCTTCCTACCTGGTACGGGGTGGAAGGAAAAATTGGGTATGAAAAAAATACCGGACAGTTTTTAGACCCAGAAAATAAAACTCCTGCGAATGGATTGTTGTATGCACAGGTGTCTCTTCCGATATTGCAGGGACTTGTGATTGATGACCGAAGAGCTACATTGGCGAAAGCCAAGCTTTTTCAAAAAATGAGTGAATTTGAAAAAGCGACTCTCCTCAATGAATTGTTATTCAATGCTGGTAAATCGTATTGGAACTGGCAATTGGCCTACAGGAATCGTCAAATATTACAAAATGCTGTTTCAATTGCTCAACAACGGTTTGAAGCAGTGAAAAGAACGGTTATGCTAGGAGATCGTTCTCCCATTGATACGGTAGAAGCCAGCATACAACTACAAGAGAGAATCGTTTCGTACCAGCAAGCAGATATGGAATATGCAACCCAATCCTATTACTTGTCTAATTTTCTGTGGCTGGAAAATAATCAGCCTGTTGAAATCGCTGAGCAAACGATTCCCGAATTGGATACTGATCTTTTGAAAGATTTTGACCGGTTTGGCTATATTGACACTTTGCAGGCTATATCCTTGGTTAAAATACATCCTGAATTGAGAACCTATCAATTCAAACTCCAGCAATTTGACATCGATCGAAAACTCAAACAAGACAAATTGAAGCCAGCCATCAATGTGCATTACAATCCTTTATTCAGCGCAGATAATTTTAATCCTGGTAATTTATCCAATTACAAGTGGGGTGTTTCGGTAGGATTTCCGTTGTTTTTGAGAAAAGAACGCGGGGAACTCCGTATGGCCAAAATTAAAATGGAAGCGACTCAATTAGAAAACAACAACAAGCAGAATGAATTGGTCAATAAATCAAAAGCTGTCATCAATCAGTTTAAAACATATCAATCCCAATATGGCTTGTATGAAGAGACAGTAAAGAATTATCAAAGATTATGGGAAGCTGAGAAGCAACTCTTTGATTTGGGAGAAAGTTCTTTGTTCCTCATCAACAGTAGGGAGATGAGCTATATTCAATCGCAGTTAAAACTAAACGAATTGCTTGCCAAAGGAAAAAAATCTTCGCTGGAGGTTCAATATACAGTCGGTAACTTATACAGCAACTATTAGACTGATATCTTTTGAAATAGATATGTCTTGAAAATGTACTTAAGGCTTTTTCCCTTCTTCCCCCAATGGGATAGGGTTCGTCATTTCAACACGGGTGCCGTTATTTTGTTTGAGTGCGTTGTCCAAGGATTCTCTGCTGGGCCCGTTCAGCTTATTTTTAGCGGGAGGGGTGAAGGTAGAGCTCGTACTCGCATCCGCAACTTTTGCGGGTGTTGTGCAAGCCGTCAATAAAAGATTGCCCACTAGAAAAAATATGACAATGCTATGTGATAATCGACGCATCTGGTTAGTCAATTTTGTTCAATTGAATGGTGGTTGAACTGCTCGGATTGGACAACTGCAACCAATAAGTTCCGCATGGCAGCTCATGAGTGTCAATGGTGAACGACTGGTTTCCTTTAGCTATAAAAAAATCCCTACTTTGCAGGCGTTGACCGAATGGGTTATATAGCTTGTAATGTATAAAGCCACTATTGTTTATTTGCACCTGAACAGTGGCCTGATTGCTTATCGGATTTTTTAACAGATGGTAGGTTTCAGATAAGAATGGCTGAATGGCTCTAATTTCTGAATAGTTAGTTTTCCCTTGATTGTCTATCATTTGAATTCTATAAAAAACGCTGTTTTTATAAGTTGCTGGTATTGGATCGGTGGAGAGGTAACCTTGTTGAACAAAGTTATTGTGGGCAGGAATTAAACTGCCCACAGCATCAAAATGAATACCATCGCTTGAACGTTCAACTTGATATCCTATTACATTGTTTTCGTTGCTGATTTTCCATCTCAATTGCACTTGTCCGTTTTGCAAATCGGCTGAAAACGATTCAATAGAGATGGGCAATAGGGTATTGCTGGTGGCCAACCAAATGGTGCTGTTCATGATGATGTTTCGGTGATTAGGGGCAACATCTACCATATATCCGGTGTATAAAAAATCATTGGGATCACCGGTGCCGTCATCAAAGGGAGAACTGTCTCCAAAGGCTACAAATTTGCCGCTTCCGTAGCGTCCATAGGCCACCATAACCAGGTTGTTGCCTGATGGGGGTGAACTAACTGAATTGGCATAAAAAACTGGTTTCACGGTAGGATTGGCAGAAGGTGTCAATGTCATGGTCGTTCCTCCCGACCACTTCACTCGAGTAACATTGCCCCATGGACCATGTAAAATCGAGTCATTGCCTGCCAGTGATTGATTGAGATTAGAAGACGTCTCAGAAATATTATCTATGGCGGTGTTGCCTGGATTGTTGAATGCAAATCCAAATGGGTTCGAATTGCCTGTGCTGTTGTTTTGCATCAAATCATTCCAGATGGCAGGAGAGTCATAGGTGTCATTGTTTCTGTCAGAGATATCATGATCGGCAATCATGAAAAGCCCGCCCCCATTTCTTACAAAATTGAGGATGGCTGTTTTTTCTGCAGCAGTAAATAGAATGTTGGGTTCACACACTACGAATACATCATAATTACTGAGGTCTTGTGTGTTGCCTGGGTTGCCATAAGTAATCGATTTGCCAATTGGCAAGGATTCTACTGCATATCCCTTTTTCACACAATCCAATCCCCAATAAGAAAGGGCTCCGTCCCAATAGGTTTCAGCGTAAGTTTGACCCAGCGTAACACTGGGTGTGGGAGTGGTTTGTGCATTTGATTCTGTCCCTCCAGTAGTGGGCACACCATTGTTGCTACTGAAATATCCAATATTATTCAAGTCGGCATCAATCACCCAGTCTGCGCTTCCTGCTGATTCTGCTTTGGTGGCATCAAATAAAATCTTAACCTGTGCTTGTAGCGTAGAAGCTAAAAGCAAAACGATAGCAAGCGATAGGATTTTTTTCATCATCAATTGTTTATAGCTTGTTTCCCTCTTTGGGAAAAATCACCGTGGGGGTAAATGACTTTGCTTTTTCAAAGTCCATGGTTGCATAAGAGATCACGATTACGATATCGCCTGGCTGTCCTTTTCTGGCAGCGGGTCCATTTAAGCAAACCACACCGCTACCTCTTTTTCCTTTGATCAAATAAGTTTCAATTCGTTCGCCATTATTTACATTGACTACTTGAATTTTTTCATGTTCAATCATATTGGCAGCATCCATTAGGTCTTCATCCAGCGTTAAACTACCTACATATTGCAAGTTTGCTTCTGTAATAACTGCTCGGTGAACTTTAGATTTTAGAATCTCTATTTGCATGCCGTTTAGATTTTGAACAAATGTCTTAAAAAAAGACAAATAAAGGGGTTTTTATTGATCGCGTTTATTTCTTAATGAATTTCTTTGAAAGGCTGCTGCCGTCTTCGTTTTGTATTCGGATGATGTAGTTGCCTGCAGGGTAGCGATCCATCTTTGACCAGACAATCGATTGGCTTCCCATTTGCAGATTCACTCTTTCTTGGTGCAATATCTGTCCATATGTATTCAACAACTGAATAGTAGCCATTGTTTGGCTGGGTTCTTCTATTTTGATTTGAAGGATTTGCTGAACGGGAACGGGTGAAAGATTCAGCGTGAGATGACCGGCACAGGGAGAAAGCAAGGAGATAATATTGCTGTAACTAAAACTGTGGTCTTTGTGCAGCAGCTTGAGCCTGAAATACATTTTGGAAGTGGCCAGACCTGTATATAGATAGTTGTATTGATTCGTGTTCCAACCTAATGCACGGGTGGTTCCAATGGCATTAAAGTTTTTTCCATCTGTGCTGGATTCAATTTGATAAGCATCAATAAAAGATTCTTGTTCCACATTCCATTGAAGCGAAACATTGCAATTGTCGTTGGCGACCCCGGTGAAATTTTTCAGTACCACCGGAACAACCACGCCATTGGTGATGGTGCCTGTTTTGTTGATGATCCAGTTGTTGGGATCTACAACAATGCCAGTTGGATTTTTTAGGCATTTTACTTTGAATCCTTGGTTGTTGTAGGCAACATTGACCAATATCGTGGTATCACCTTGGGCAGACTGAATGGTTAGTTCCAGCAATCCTTTGAAAAAGGGCGTAACGATTGGGGCGCTGACGGTTTCATTCACCACCAAATAAATGGAATCGGCAGTGGGTTTGTAATAAGTAATATTATAGGTGGGGTATCCTTCACCATAATACCATTGTGTAAAGAAATCGTTCAGGTTTTTTCCGCTGGTATTCTGTGCCACGGTTTTGAAATCTTCTCCTGTCGCCACAGAATCTTTAAACTGGGTTTGAAAATTTTGCAAAGTTTTAAAAAACAAACTGTCGCTTTGCATTTCAAATCGAAGGGTGTGTATGATGGCGCCGCCTTTGTTGTAACTCAAGCGACTGCTGAAAATTCTATTTTCATCATACACAGAAGCATCGGGCAGATAGACACTTCCATTGGCTACTGACATGACACTTGAGTGAAGACTCAGCATATTGGCGGCCGCAGTAGTGGAAAAGAGCGAAGGTAATTTCTCAATCAATAATTGTTCAGAATAGGTTGCAAACCCTTCATTCAACCATATGTCATTCCATTTGGCGCAGGTTACATTGTCACCCCACCATTGATGGCCCAATTCATGGGCAATAAGCGTAGAGCCAAAGCTCACCATCGTGCTCATGGTTTGGTGTTCCATGCCGCCCCCAATCGAAGCCTGGGTGTGACCGTATTTCTCATTTTTGAAAGGATATAATCCATACAATTCACTGAATTTCTCAATAAAGGCGGGTGTTTTGTCTAGATTGGCTTTGTTGGTATTGAAATAGGTAGTGTTGTCGTAAATGTAATGTTGAATCATGATGGAGTCTGGCGCCATAGCTGCTGGCTTGGCATAATTCAGGTATTCCATATAATTGCCCACAGCGATGCTGGGCATGTAATAATTCATTTTGTTGTTGCTTTTCCATCTGTACCTCACTTTGTTATTGGGCATTGGATCTATACCTTGAAGCAAGCCATTCGACCCCACTTTGTTGACATTGCTTGTAGTAACCCAAATCGCGACAGAATCAAATTTGTCTTGCAATTGTTGTTTTACGGGAAACCATTCTCTGGCTTGGTAACTTTCAGATAAGGTGGCTGTATAATTCAATCCGCTGCTGGTGCCAGCAAATATGCCCGTTGAGTTGGCTGTGCCCCGGTAGTAAATCAAGGCACTGATGCTTGAGCCTGCGGGAATAGCAGGCGACAAGGGAACAAAAATATGGTCGCTTCCTACTGAAAAAGTTTTTTTGACGCCGTTGATAAAAACGGAGTCGACGGTCATATTGCTTTTCAATTCTGTGATAAAAGAATCCAACACATTTACCGTTTTGGCTGTTGTGAGGGCACTCCCTGCAATCACTCGGCTATTGGTTTCGGCACTAATGTCCAGTTTTAGATAACTGACATTGTATTTATTCATGGAAGGATATTGATAATAAGCTACTTGCTGTTGGTTGGTTACATTTTGTTGCCAACGATGAGCATACTTGTTCGCGCAAGGATATACATTGTCTGTCAACTGCGCGCTGAGTTGAAAAGAATGTATCAATACTATAGCCAACAGGCAAGCTGTTCTCATGAGTAAAAAATTGAGTGACAAATATACGGATACCCACATAATGCCCTTTATTCTAAGCGATTTTAACAAATAGATTAAACAAATGTTTAATTCGAATGAAGCTTGCTTTTTCGAAAGGGATGCCCTAATTAAATTGTACCTTTGCTCGCTCGTTTTAAATAATGAGTAAAAGGCATATGCTGTATCGTTTTTTCAACTTGTTTGCCGCGTTTTTTATTCTTTTGTTTTTGCAAAAGGCGCACGCACAATGTGGCACAGCCATCAGTACTTTTCCTTATTCAGAGAACTTTGAAGCCAACAATGGAAACTGGACCAAATCTGCCACTTTGCATTGGGAATGGGGGGCCATTACGGCAGGAACCAAATCTGTGATTACGGCAGCCGGTGGCGGGCAGAAATGTTGGATTGTAGGCGGATTGTCCGGAAAATTTTACAATGGCGGCCTTTCTTATTTACAAAGCCCCTGCTTTGATTTTACAACCCTTTCCAATCCTGAAATTTCTTTTAAAGTTTTTTGGGAGACAGAGCAAAGCTATGATGGTGCCAACCTGCAATATTCCATCGATCAAGGAGCTACCTGGACGGTACTGGGATCGGCTACTTCCAATTCCAATTGTCTGGCTACGAACTGGTACAATAGCAGCTCGGTTCGCTTCATTGGGTTCGCAGCCGGCTGGTCCGGGAGTGTACAGCCTGGATCGGGAAACTGTGGAAGTGGGGGCGGTAGCGGTCAGTGGCTTACAGCCAAACACAATTTGAGTATGCTGGCAGGAAAAAGCAAAGTAATTTTTCGATTTGCCTTTGGAGCCGGAACGGTTTGCAATGATTACGAGGGTTTCGCCATCGACGACATACTCATCAGACAAACGCCACCTGTGGCCGCTGATTTTACTTATAATTGCCTGGGCAACAATGCAGTCAGTTTTACCAATGTGGCTGCACTTTGTCAAACGAATGTTTCATGGAATTTTGGAGATCCTGGTTCAGGTGCAGCAAATGTTTCTGCAC
>CANGBQ010000063.1 GCA_947451985.1 Chitinophagaceae bacterium
CATCTTTCAAGCCTTTGATATTTTCAATCAGTACATTCTGGTATTTTAATGCAGCCGGAATAATCAAAGTGGTGGCCAGATCGCCCAATACCCTTGCTTCAATCTGTACTTTCTTTATGTAAGATTCAAGCATGATTTCGTGTCTTGCCTCTAATTCTAGGTGATTGTAAATATGGTTGTCGTGGAAAAGCTTTTTGGCTTTATCAGCGCTGTAGGCGTCCAAAGACAAGGGGGTGCTTTTCACGTTGGGCAAACCTCTTTTAGCAGCTTCCTTTTCCCATTCTTCGCTGTATCCGTCTCCTTCAAACAATACTTTTTTGCTTTCCACAATGTACTTCTGGATGATTTGCATCAAAGCCACTTCTTTTTTCTCGCCTTTTTCGATGAGTGCATCTACTTCGGTTTTGAATTGCTTCAAGGTTTCCGCCATGACGGTATTTAAGACAGTCATAGGGCCAGCACAGTTGGCAGAAGAGCCTACAGCTCGGAATTCAAATTTGTTTCCGGTGAATGCAAAGGGAGAAGTTCTGTTTCTATCCGTATTGTCTAGCATCAACTCAGGAATGCTCTTGTGAATATCGAGTTTCAAAATGGCTTCATCCGTTTCGTCGAAATTGCCACTCACTCTTTTTTCAATTTGATTCAATACGTCAGTCAAGTGCTTACCAATGAATATGGATATAATAGCAGGAGGCGCTTCGTTGGCACCCAGTCTGTGATCATTGCCTGCACTGGCAATAGACGCACGGATGAGTTCAGCATAATCATGAACGGCTTTAATGGTATTGACAAAAAACGTCAAGAACATTAGGTTGGTTTTAGGCGTTTTTCCTGGAGCCAACAGATTCACCCCAGTATCGGTGCTCATGCTCCAGTTATTGTGTTTACCGCTTCCGTTGATGCCTGCGAAAGGTTTTTCATGTAGCAAAACCAACAAATTGTGTCTTTTGGCTACTCGTGTCATTACATCCATCAAAAGTGTATTGTGATCTACCGCCAAATTCATTTCTTCAAAAATGGGGGCACACTCAAATTGTGCAGGGGCTACTTCGTTGTGGCGAGTGCGCAAAGGAATGCCTAGTTTGTAAGACTCTTTTTCAAAGTCTCTCATAAATGCGTATACGCGTTCGGGTATGGCGCCAAAATAATGGTCTTCCAATTGCTGGCCTTTGGCAGGCGCATGACCTACAACCGTTCTGCCAGTAAGTAATAAATCGGGTCTGGCTGTTGCCAATCCTGCATCAACTACGAAATATTCTTGTTCCCAGCCCAATGTGGCATTCACCTTAGATACATTCTTATCGAAGTACTGGCATACGTCCACGGCCGCTTTGTCCAAAGCAACGACTGCTTTGAGTAACGGTGTTTTTGCATCGAGTGATTCTCCGGTGTATGATACAAAGATGGTGGGAATGCAAAGTGTTTTTCCTTGACCTGTTTCCATGATGAAAGCAGGGGAAGAAGGATCCCATGCAGTATATCCACGAGCTTCAAAAGTAGCCCTCAAGCCTCCGCTTGGAAACGAAGAGGCGTCGGGTTCTTGTTGAATCAAAGCGCCTCCTTCAAATTCCTGGATAGGAGTGCCATCGCCTTTGAGTGTAAAAAATGAGTCGTGTTTCTCAGCTGACAAACCGGTTAAAGGTTGAAACCAGTGGGTAAAATGTGTCACCCCTTTTTCTTCCGCCCAGGCTTTGATTCCATTGGCAATGTTGTTGCCCATGGCGCGATCAATTTTTTTGCCACCCTGTGTAGAAGCCAATAAACTTTTATACGCTTCATCACTCAGGTAATGTCTGGCTGTTTTGAGGGTAAATACATTTTCGTTGAAAATGGAGGTAACTTTTTCTGAAGAGCTAACTTCGTAGCTAATGGCATTTTTAGCAATGTTTTTAATTGCGGTAAATCGTAAAGAGCTCATTTTTTATCAGTTTAGACCACAAAATAAAGCAGTTTGTTTCTAAAAAACAATATTCAAAACATGATTTATGTCTATTTTTGTCAAAATGTTGATAAAAAATACATATAAATTAAAATATAATATGTTTTAATTAAATGTTGGTTTGATGTGCTTTTCAGTACTGTTGCAGGTGATTGTTGGTTATCATCTTCGATAAAATATAGTGGAAGTCTTGATTTTGTTCATTCGTTTGTTTGATGTGGGTAGATGGTTAAAATATTTGAGTACTAGAATTTTACCTGATTTTTCGTTCACAATATCTTTGTCTCGACTTAAATTTTTATACGCTCGCCATGGAAATGAATGCTCAAACTGCAGCCCAACTAAGAATAACCGAAGAAGAATTTGAACTCATTCAGCAGAAGCTCGGAAGATTACCCAACTTCACTGAGCTGTGTGCATTCAGCGGCATGTGGAGTGAGCATTGTAGCTATAAAAATTCCATCAAATGGTTGAAGACATTACCTAGGGAAGGAAAAAAAATGCTGGTCAAAGCCGGTGAAGAAAACGCTGGGTTAATGGATATTGGGGATGGTTACGGCGTGGTATTTAAAATTGAATCACACAATCATCCTTCCGCCATCGAGCCTTTTCAGGGAGCAGCCACAGGGGTTGGTGGAATCAATCGGGATATTTTTACCATGGGTGCCAGGCCGATTGCTTCATTGAACTCACTTCGTTTTGGAAATATACAAGAAGCAAAAACGCAACATTTGCTGGCGGGCGTAGTGCATGGGATTGGTCATTATGGAAATTGTTTCGGGGTGCCTACTGTCGGAGGTGAAATTTATTTTGAAAATTGTTATCATACCAATCCTTTGGTGAATGCCATGAGCGTTGGGATTGTCAAAAACGGCGAAACCGTTTCTGCAACTGCAGAAGGTGAGGGGAATCCTGTTTTTTTTGTGGGCAGTGCCACCGGTAAAGACGGCATTGGTGGCGCCTCCTTTGCCAGTGCAGAAATTACCGAAGACAGTGCCGAAGATTTGCCTGCTGTTCAAGTAGGTGATCCATTTCAAGAAAAGAAATTATTGGAAGCTTGTTTGGAAGTCATTCAAACGGGCGCAGTGGTGGGAATGCAAGACATGGGTGCAGCAGGGATTATTTGTTCAACCGCCGAGATGAGCGCCAAAGGAAATGCAGGTATGCGTATACACCTCGACAAAGTGCCTACGCGCCAGCAGGGTATGAAAGCATGGGAATTATTGCTCAGTGAAAGTCAAGAAAGAATGTTGCTGGTGGTGCAAAAAGGCGCTGAGTCTAAAGTGCTCGACGTTTTTGAAAAATGGGATTTGCCTTGCAGTCATATTGGTGAAGTGACCAATGATGGGTTATTGCATTTTTATATGAATGGAGAGTTGGAGGCGGTGTTGCCAGCCCATGAATTGGTTTTGGGCGGTGGTGCACCACAATACGAGCGCGCCTATACGAAGCCTGCCTATCTACAATTAAACGATGCTTTTCAGATTGATGGTGTACCGGTCCCAACCAACCTGCGGGAGATCACACAACAATTGATTGCGCTGCCAAATATTGCCAGCAAGCGCTGGATTTATGAGCAATACGATAGTATGGTGGGAACGGGCAACACCAATACCAACGCGCCGAGCGATGCTGCTGTGGTGGTAGCCAAGCCCACTCAAAAAGCGTTGGCGCTTACCACTGATTGCAACAGTCGTTATGTATTTGCGGATCCGTACAAAGGCGCTATGATTGCTGTGGCAGAAGCTGCTCGAAATATTGTTTGCAGTGGTGGTCAGCCACTGGGCGTGACCAATTGTTTGAATTTTGGCAATCCATATGATCCTGAAGTGTATTATCAATTTGTAGAAGCCATCAAAGGTATGGGGGATGCCTGCCGAAAATTTGATACGCCAGTGACAGGTGGGAATGTGAGTTTCTATAATCAGTCTCCTGATGGTCCTGTATATCCTACGCCCACCATTGGAATGGTGGGATTGTTAGAAAACGTGAGCCAGAAAATGACACTGGATTTTAAGCATGCGGGAGATGTTATTTATCTGATAGGTCATCAGCCAAATGATATTGCTTCCTCAGAATATCTCCATAAGATTGTGGGCATGGAGCATTCGCCTTGTCCGTATTTTAATTTAGAAGAAGAATATTCGATGCAACAATTGGTGGAGCAATTGATTCAGCAATCATTCATTTTGTCTGCACACGACATCAGCGAGGGTGGCCTGGTGGTAACCTTGATGGAAAGTGCTTTTAATCGAAACCTTGGGTTTTCAGTTGCACAACAAAATACCATCCGGCCAGATGCATACTGGTTTGGAGAATCCCAGGGCAGGGTAGTAGTTTCTGTGTCTTCCAACCAGCTTGAATCGTTTGAAGCTATGATGGGACAACATTCTGTGCCCTTTGAGCGAATGGGAGTGGTGACAGAACAGGAAGTGCAGATAAATCAAGCCTCTTGGGGAAATATACAAGTTTGGAAAACCTTGTACGATCAAGCAATTGGCGCTCGAATGAGCCCTTCTAAGGCCTAAATTTTTCAAAAATAGGATTCAAATTTTCTGCTCCAGAAAATTCCACTTATCTTTACACGACCTCTAGGATTTTTTGTATTCTTTCCTCGGTCAATTTAGTATCTATTTTTACAGTCAATAACAATCATAGATTCATTGTGATACAATGAATGGGGTGAATGTTTTTGATTGAATTGAATTAATTTATTTTATGGCCAAGTACATTTTTGTAACAGGAGGCGTTACTTCATCGTTGGGAAAAGGAATCATTGCGGCATCGCTTGCAAAATTGTTGCAAAGTCGCGGACTGAAAGTAACCATTCAAAAGTTTGATCCGTACATCAATGTCGATCCAGGCACTTTAAATCCATACGAACACGGAGAATGTTATGTGACCGACGATGGCGCAGAAACAGATTTGGATCTTGGTCACTATGAAAGATTTTTGAATACGCCCACTTCTCAAGCCAATAATGTAACTACTGGTCGAATTTATCAAACCGTCATCAACAAAGAAAGAGAAGGTGCTTATCTCGGAAAAACTGTTCAAGTGGTCCCTCACATAACAGATGAGATTAAACGCAGAATGATGCTGTTGGGTGAATCAGGTAAATTTGATATTGTCATCACCGAATTGGGCGGAACCGTAGGCGATATTGAGAGTTTGCCCTTTGTGGAAGCCGTTCGTCAGATCCAATGGGAATTGCCAGAAGAAGATTGTTTGATTGTTCACCTTACACTTATTCCATATTTAAAAGCGGCCAAGGAGCTGAAAACCAAGCCCACGCAACACAGTGTTAGGATGCTGAGTCAGGAGGGAGTACATCCCAATGTGATTGTATGCCGAACAGAACATCCATTAACAGATGAAATCAAACGGAAAATAGCGTTGTTCTGTAATGTAAAGCCCAATGCTGTAATTGAGGCGATGGATGCCAGTACCATTTATGAAGTGCCAGTCAAAATGCTGGAAGAAGGATTGGATGTTATTGTATTGAAAAAATTGCAGATCAATGGGTATGCCGCTCCTGAACTTGGCAAATGGAACAACTTCCTATCAAAATTGTCCAATCCCAAACAAAAAGTTACAGTAGGTTTGATTGGAAAATATGTTGAACTGCAAGATGCCTACAAGTCTATTCTGGAAGCCTTTATTCATGCTGGCGCTATGAATGAATGTAAAGTGCAGGTGGTAAACATTCACAGCGAATTTTTAACAAAGGAAAATATAGCGGGTCAATTAAAAGATTTAGATGCATTGTTGGTGGCTCCCGGATTTGGTGCCCGAGGAGTGGAAGGTAAAATTGAAGCGGTTAAATATGCACGTGAAAACCAATTGCCTTTCTTTGGTATCTGCTTGGGTATGCAAATGGCGGTGATTGAATATGCCAGAAACGTGCTGGGTTGGAAAGATGCACACTCAACAGAAATGGATGCCAATACTACCCATCCGGTGATTGCCTTGATGGAAGAGCAGAAGAAAATCAAAAACAAAGGAGGTACCATGCGATTGGGTGCTTATTCCTGCACACTGGATCAAGCCACTTTGGCCCATCAGATTTACGGTACAGATAGCATTAGTGAACGGCATCGTCATCGTTGGGAATTCAACAATAACTATATCAACGATTTCATCAATGCGGGATTGATTCCGAGTGGTAAAAATCCTCAGAATCAGTTGGTAGAAGTGGTCGAATTGAAAGATCATCCATTTTTTATTGGCGTGCAGTATCATCCTGAATTGAAAAGTACCGTAGAGAATCCTCATCCGATTTTTGTTCACTTTATCAAAGCAGCCAAGCAGTATGCTGCTCAGAAGATGGCTGTCAAATCAGGCAAAGAAACAGTATAATACAGCCGTCTTCTTAAACCTATTTCCTCACATTACCTTTGTGTCATGCAGAAATTGAGCATGGATGAATTAAACAGAAAGAGCGTGGATGAATTCAAGCGCGCTGAAAAAACCCCGGTGATTGCAGTGCTTGAAAACATTCGAAGTGCCTACAATGTCGGAAGTGTATTTCGAACAGCAGATGCTTTTTTGTTGGAAGGCATTTACCTGACAGGCTATACAGCCCAGCCGCCTCACAAAGAAATAAGAAAAACAGCACTTGGCGCTGAGGAAACGGTGGATTGGGCTTATTTTTCCTCTGCTACCGAAGCCATTCTTGAATTGAAAAGCAAAGGATATACCGTGTATGCGGTCGAACAGGTGAAAGATAGTTTCTCGTTGGAAAAAACCGTGTTTGCCGCCGATCAGAAAATTGCCATGATCTTTGGAAATGAAGTAACGGGTGTAGAGCAGTCTACTATATTGCAATGCGATGGTTGTATCGAAATTCCTCAATTGGGAATGAAACATTCATTGAATATTGCAACAGCAGCAGGGGTAGTATTATGGGAAGTGATCAGAAGCCGTATGCAGCCATTAACGAAAACAACATGAAACAAATCAAACATTATTTTTCCCTGATTAAGTTTTCGCATACCATTTTTGCGTTGCCTTTTGCATTGATTGGTTTCTTTTTGGGATATCAAAAAACACATATTGATCAACCCTTTTCTTCGCACAAGGCATTAACCCAGTTTTTATTGGTGATGGGTTGTATGGTGTCAGCCAGAAGTGCAGCCATGGCATTCAATCGTTACCTCGATAAAGAGTTTGATGCCAGAAATCCAAGAACAGCCATTCGTGAAATTCCCTCTGGCATCATCCAAGCCAATCATGCACTCGTCTTTACTATTCTTTCCAGTTTGGTTTTTGTTGTATGTTGCTGGGCCATTAATTTGCTTTGTTTTTATTTGAGTTTTGTGGCTTTATTTGTAATCCTTTTTTACAGTTATACCAAACGCTTTACGGCGCTGTGTCATCTAGTATTGGGACTGGGATTGAGTTTGGCTCCTATTGGTGCCTATTTGGCCATGACAGGCGCTTTCCATTTGGTTCCTTTGCTGTTTTCTTTATTGGTGCTCTGTTGGGTCAGTGGTTTTGATATTATGTATGCTATGCAGGACGAAGATTTTGACAAGGCCAACCAATTGCATTCGATTCCCGTTGCATTGGGAAAAGAAAGAGCATTGAGGGTCTCGGAATGGTTGCATGTACTGGCTGCGCTTGCAGTGATCGTAGCCGGAATATATGGCTCCTTTGGTTTGTATTATTGGATCGGATCAGTTTTGTTTGTTGGAATGTTATTCTACCAGCACAGTATTGTGTCGCCATCCGATTTGTCCAAAATCAACATCGCATTCATGACTTCCAATGGGATTGCTTCTGTTGTGTTCTCAATTTTTGTATTGACAGATTTAATATGTAATCAATAGTTTAGTTTATGGCAAGAATCATGGCAATCGATTATGGGGGTAAAAGAACGGGGATTGCCGTTACTGATCCTTTGCAAATTATTGCAACAGGCCTCACTACCATTTCTTCGCCCGATTTGATTCCTTTTTTACAGAAGTACCTCAAAGAAGAGGCGGTGGAATTGATACTAGTAGGGTTGCCTAAAAATTGGGATGAATCGGACACACATGGTACAAAATTGGCCCAAGCTGCCATTGATAAGATTAAAAAAGAATTCCCCTCGATTCAGGTAAAAGATGTAGATGAAAGGTATACTTCCAAAATGGCCAAAGATGCGATGTTGCAAATGGGGATGAAGAAAAAAGACAGAAGGGATAAGAAAATAGTTGATGAAATAGCAGCAACCATCCTACTGCAAGAATATCTTCAAAGTATCGCATAGCATCCCGCCAATACATAATTTATTGTTATCAATCGCCCCTTGTTACAGCTTTTAATACTTATCAATTAACTTTGTAATGTAATGGTGTGTCACACACCTCATAATTTACCCATATGATTTTACCCATTGTTGCCTACGGAGCGCCGATATTAAGGAAAATGTCTTCTGATATTTCAGACAGCTATCCAGGGTTGGATAAGTTGATTGCAGACATGTGGGAAACGATGTATAATAGCAATGGGGTGGGATTGGCAGCTCCACAAATTAATAAAGACATTCGATTGTTTGTAGTAGACAGCGAGCAGATTTTTACGAATCAGGATGATGAAGACAAGGGTGTTTATCCGGACGAGCCAGGATTCAAAGGCGTTTTTATCAATGCGCATATTGTTGAATTAAATGGTGCCGATTGGGCTTACAACGAAGGTTGCTTGAGTATACCAAAAATCAGAGAAGATGTGATGCGTCCTGCTTTTGTTACCTTAGATTTTGTAGATGAGCACTTCGCCGCCCACCGAAAAACATTCAATGGATTGACTGCTCGAATCATCTTGCATGAATACGATCACTTAGACGGTAAACTCTTCATCGATCATCTTTCCGGTTTGAAAAAAACGTTGCTTCGCCGAAAATTAGAGGATATCACCAAAGGAAAAGTGAATGTGGACTACCGAATGGTTTTCCCGAAATAACTCCGCAATCTATTCTCATGAAAAAGGCATTCTTACTGCTCATGCTCTTGGCCTTTTTTGACAGGGGTTGGGCCCAATTAGCCAAAGATTCAACTGTTTCTATTAATGGCCAGGTAGTCACCTTGAGTGAGGTGGTTATTGATACCCGGTTGAATGTGGCTTCTTTTATCAAGAGGGTGCAGGAGGACACTAG
>CANGBQ010000064.1 GCA_947451985.1 Chitinophagaceae bacterium
ACGTCGACGATTTGTTCTGGAACAGCGACATCGATTGCGTTGACGAGTACGGTGACGGGCACTACGTATGCATGGACAGTCTCTCAATCGGGCGTATCTGGTGCGAGCAATGCAAGTGGATCAACGATTGCACAAACATTGAGTACCACCGCTGCTGTACCGGGTACAGCTACTTATACGATTACACCTACTGCAGCGGGTTGTCCCGGTGCATCGATTACCGCCACGGTAACAGTGAATCCCACACCTGTTGTAACCGCTTCGCCATCCATGTCGACGATTTGTTCTGGAACAGCGACATCAATTGCGTTGACGAGTACCACACCTGGGGCTACCTTCGCTTGGACGATTGCTCAAAACGGAGTGTCGGGTGGCAGCAATGGAAACGGTGCTACCATTTCACAAACATTATCTGTTACTGGTGCCAATCCAGGAACAGCAACGTATACAGTAGTTCCAAGTCTTGGAAACTGTGCTGGCCCTAGCATCAATGTGGTAGTGACGGTTTCAGCACCCTCTACAGTTACCGTGCCTTCTACTGTTAATGTCTGCAATGGCGCTTCAGTGAATGCTACTAATTTCGTAAGCAATCCTGCTGGCGCAACCTATACTTGGACGAACAGCAATATATCTCTTGGTTTAGCAGCGGCTTCCGGAATAGGAAATGTACCTTCCTTTACGGCTATCAATGCTTCCACCGTGGTAGCTTCTACTACTATTACGGTAACGCCTACTCTAAATGGTTGTGCTGGCATTCCAAAAAGCTACGTGATCAATGTGAATCCAACGCCAATTGTAGTAGCACCCTCTAATGTGGCGGTGTGCAATGGTGCCATTATACCTTTGACAAGCTTTATCAGCGCCCCTGCCGGCGGCACCTTTACTTGGACCAACAGCAATACAGCAATTGGCTTATCAGCTTCCGGATCTGGACCAGTGCCTTCTTTTACAGCCACCAACAATTCTGCATCTATCCTGACAGGAACAATAACAGTAACGCCAACGGTGAACGGCTGTGTGGGTATAGCTACCAATTATACTGTTACAGTTAATCCTAAAGTAACTATTGGCCCGGATAAAAACGTAGATCGTTGTTATGGAAGCGCCGTTAATTTGTTGAACGTCGCTCCGGTAAACAATCTAACAGCCAACTGGACCATCGCCAATGTGCCTGTTGCAGATCCTACGAATGTGACCACTTCAGGCACCTATCAGTTGATTGCCACCAATAATACCGGTTGTTCTGATACCTTGTTGGTAAAAGTTAATATTCGTCCAAAAGTAATTGCCAATGCCGGACCCGATGCATTTGTAGGCTACAATGAGCCCTATCAATTACATGGAACTGGAGGTGCTCAATATTTATGGACACCTGGTAATGTATTGAATGATCCAACCATAGCTATGCCTATTGCGACACTCACCAATACCACAGATTTTGTGTTGATGGTGCAGGACGCCATTGGTTGTGCAGATTATGATACGGTACGTTTGACGGTGTTGAATGGACCTACATTCTATACGCCTAATGCTTTCACGCCAAATGGCGATGGTTTGAACGATGTGTTCATGCCTAGTGCAGCAGGTATTGCCCGATTGGATTACTTCAGGGTATACAATCGATTTGGTGTGCTCATGTTTGAATCACATGATATTGGAAGAGGTTGGGACGGCCGATTCAAAGGCGAATTGCAAAGTGTAGGCAACTATGTATATGTCGTACAGGGCCTTGACCGGTACAATAAAGTAAAATTTGTGAAAGGCAATGTGCTCTTGCTGCGATAATCAACCTCGTTCATAAAAATATAGCCTGCTTTGCGGGCTATATTTTTATTACTAAATAACAGTGTGCCACTACGTATAAATAACTAGTATAAATAGTAGTAAATCACTAATTGTATGGTAAATCATTGTTAATCAATCAACTAGTCTCTAAATTTTCTTAGTTTTATGGGCTGCCCAAATGGGTTATAGTGTAAAGAATAAAGTAAATTATACTATACACTATCAGCTTCATAAATTCAATATCAAATGAAAAGCACCACCTTTACTTTTAAAGAAGACGCCTGGCAAGGATTGACAGACACGGCAGCAAATATGCCAGATGCAGAATTGATTCTCGTTTTTGCAGATCGAATGTTGTTGGAAAAAAACGAATTGAACAAATACCTACAATCTTCTTTTCCAAAGGCGAACATTATTAGTTGCTCCACTGCGGGTGAAGTGTATTATCAAAAATTACAGCAGTCTTCCGCAGTTTGTGTAGCGATTCATTTTGACCAAACGCCCTTTTCGATTCAATCAGGAAACATAAAGGATTTTCAAAACAGTTACTTGCTTGGTAAGCAAGTTGCATCTCAGTTGACTCAAGAAGGATTACGCTATATCATGATTATTTCTGACGGAAACATCATCAACGGAGATGATTTGCTGCAAGGCATCAAGGAAGTGGTGCCACCCACTGTTTTGATTTCGGGTGGCATGGCAGGAGATGGGGATCGATTTCAGCAAACCTTATTGGGCCACAACAATCAAATTGCGGAGGGAAATCTGGTGTTGTTAGGCTTGTATGGAGATCACATACAGGTAGGAACAGGGATTCATGGTGGCTGGGAAATGTTCGGTCCTGAAAGAACAGTTACCCGTTCTGCAGGAAATCTGTTGTTTGAAATTGATGAGGTAAATGCATTGGATTTATATAAAAAATACCTCGGTAAGTATGCCGATGAATTACCTTCTTCTGCCTTGTTGTTTCCTATAGCATTAATGATCAACAACGACCAGTCATATCTGGTTAGGACCATTTTGTCGGTAGATGATCAAAACAAATCCATGACTTTTGCCGGAAATATACCGCAAGGTTCTACCATTCGATTCATGAAATCCAACTTTGATCGATTGGTTTCTGCTGCGGCTGAGGCGGGGATGGAGGCCCATTCAAACCTACAAGAGCAAACACCTGATTTGACATTGATTGTAAGCTGCGTAGGCAGAAAAATTGTCTTGTCGCATCGAATTGATGAAGAATTGGAGGCCGCTACAGATAGGCTGCCCGCCCAAAGTCCTGTGGTTGGATTTTATTCTTACGGAGAATTTGCGCCTTTAAAAGAAAACCCAGAAAGTTATTTGCACAATCAAACCATGGTCGTCACCAGTTTTTCCGAACGTTAGGATTGTATGTATCACCACCATTTAAAAAGACAGATTAAAAAACACCTAGACGAGTCGCTTATGTCGGACGAGCGCCTCATGCATTTTATTAAAGCCATCAGCGATTCCTATGCTAGTTATGAGCGAGACAAAGAATTAAGTGAACACGCGTTTGCCATCAATGAAGAAGAGTATGCCAACATCAATAAAAAACTAAAATCACTTACTGAAACATTAGAACGCCGGATTGACGAAAGAACCAAAGAGCTGTCAGACATTGCGCAGTTTCCATTGGAAAACCCCAATCCTATTTTTCGAGTTACCCATAAAGGAGAGATTATTTTTAAGAATCCAAGCGCCGGTAAAATCATTGAAGTCGTTTACAATGGTTATTCGTTTTCCATTAATGAGTTCTTTCGCCATTATCTCACACATCACCACCAAAAAGAAGGTAGTTTCGATGTTCGGTCTAGCCAAACAGATTACATTTTTTTCTATAAAACCATTGTTGGGAAAAACTATATAAATTTTTATGGTGCCGATGTGACAGAGAAAAATGCTATCAAAAAGAAAGAAGAAGAAAACTTCCATCGACTGAATAGCTTTTTGGAGTCTACACAAGACGCCTATTATATTATATATCAAAAAAACAAAAAGAATAACTTTATTTCCAATAAGTGGAAAGTGTTTTATGGTATTGATCCTGAAAAATGTAAAGATGTACTGAAAGACCGGGAAAAATGCCTAACTGCAGCGAGCAAAAAAGTGTATAAAAATGCCCTTGCCCAATTGCAAAAGACCGATAGTATAGATTTGGTGTATTGTATTCAAAACAAAATTACTGGCAATCGTTTGTGGTTGTCAGAAAAAATCAGCAAAAAATACGATCCCATATTGGATGATGTTATCCTCAGCGGTCGCATCAGTGATGTAACTACCAGTCAATTGTATGCTTTGCAAATCAAAGAAAGCGAAGAGCGTTTCAGAACTTTGATGGACAACGTGCCCGTTATGGTATGGGTGTCAAACGAAAAGAACATAGTTGCCTACAGCAACAAAGCACTAAAAGCCTTTCTTGGTCTGGATTTAGAGGGCATGAATGATTATCGAGACTATGCTGCTTATGTCCATCCGGACGATACAAGAATTGCTATCCATGAGTGGAAAAAAAGTATCATTAAAAGAAAATCTGTATTGTCTGAATATCGCCTTAAAGACGCCAAGGGCGAGTATCATAATATTCTCGAAAAAGCGGTGCCCCGTTTTTTAGAAGATGGTTCTTATGCAGGTTATATCGGTGCCTATTTTGATCTGACTAAAGAAAAGCAGTTTCAACAAAACCTGCTGCAGGAAAAGGGTAAAATGGAATTGATGTCTCAATATTCTCCTGACATTACCATATTGGTCGATTCAAGAGGAGTCATTGAGTATGTTTCTCCTACTATCAAGCGGATACTTGGATATACACCGGAAAGAGTGCTCAATAAAAAAATAACCGAATTCATTTGTCCAGCCTGTAACAAAATGCTGAAGTCATACACTTGGCTTTCCATGCATTCTGTAAAAAGTAAGAAGTACGAATTTCAAATGGTGCATAAAAATGGCCAGCTGGTTTGGATAGATGCCGGATTGAACTTGATTAAAGATCCCACTAGCTCTAGCAACAAAATCATGTTGCACCTGCGGGATGTTACCAACCTCAAACATGCACAGCAAATCCTGGAGCAAAGTGAGCAGAAATACAGAAGCTTATTTGAAAACATGCAGCTGGGAGTAATGGAAGTGGACCTAAAAGATAATATAGTATGGATCAACAAAGCATTTGAAGCAATGACTGGCTATACATTAAAGCAAATCAAAGGTCAAAATGCTTTTAAAGTATTCTTGTCATCTACCATGGAGGTGAAAAAAATGACCAAGATCAACAGTTTGCGCCAAAAGAAAAGAGAATCCATTTACGAGGTGCGAATGAAGAAAAAGAATGGAAAACTCTTGGATGTAGTCATCAGCGGATCACCGGTAATTGACGTAGACGGATCGGTTCGAGGCTCTGTGGGAATCCACTGGGATGTAACAGAGATTCGTGAGATGGAAAAGGCGCTAGAGCAGGAAAAGGAAATCATTCAAAGAGAAGTGTTAAAAGCCACCCTAACGGCAGAGGAAAAACAGCGTCAGATGCTCGGACATGAATTGCACGACGGAGTAGGCCAAATGCTGACTTATATCAGTTTGTATTTACAAGTCGCCGCCAATAATAAAGAGTATGATCCTAATTCCTTTCTAAAAGCGCAAGTCAAGGTAAAAGATGCGTTGAACGAAGTCAGAAGAATCTCCAGAAGTTTGGCTCCGCCTGCCTTGATTGATTTGGGCTTAAGGGAAGCAATTGTGGAATTATTGAATCAATACACCGAAATCCGGAACACAGTATTTACCCTCACTTGTAACAACAAGGACTTCGATAAGATTGATTTCAATGCCCAGCGCACTATTTATCGGGTAGTACAAGAATTGGTCAACAATGCCATCAAATATGCCCGTGCCAACTTTGTAAAACTTACTTTTGCCCGAACCAAAACCAAACTTGTATTAAAATACACCGATGACGGCATTGGATTCAACCCACAAAAAGTCAAGAAGGGGGTCGGATTAAAAAGCATCAACAATAGAATTTATTTTTATGGTGGCACTACAAATGTGCAGTCAATTAAAAACAAAGGCACTAGCTTTACCATAGAGCTCCCCTTAAAAAACATTATCAATCATGGATAAAAAAATTTCAATCATCATTTTTGACGACCATAGTTTAGTGGCCGAAATGTGGTCAGAACTTATTAATTCTGACGGAAGATTTGCTGTTCAAGCCATTTGCAATGATACGACAGACAAGTCATTGGAGCTGGTGAAGACCAAGCGTCCCGACGTGGTTATTATGGATATCAATATCCCCCCTATTACTGGGATTGATGCCACCAAACTGGTGAAAAAGCTTTCACCCGGCACTAAAGTGATTGGAGTGTCAATGCACAACCAACCTTCTTTTGCCAAAAGAATGTTGAAGAATGGCGCTTCGGGCTATGTGACCAAGAGCTCTAATAAAGCTGAAATGTTTGAAGCCATCGTTTCGGCTACAGAAGGTAAAATATATGTGTGTAAAGAAATCCAGGAAAACCTAGCCAAGCAAGTACTGGTGGATGACGAAGGGTCTGATGTCAGTAAATTATCTGAAAGAGAAATAGATGTGTTGAAACTGATCAAAGAAGGACTGTCTTCTAAAGAAATTGCCGCTCAGCTGTTTTTGTCTTATCGGACGGTAGAAGTGCATCGTTCTAATATTCTAAAAAAGTTGAACCTCAAAAACACAGCATCGCTGTTGAAGTTCATTCACAATTCCTCGTTGGATATTTAAATATATTTTCTTTGATACGAGAACCGCTATTGTATGGATAGCGGTTTTTTTATGTCCCCAAGTCTTGTTATTGTCCATCAGTACGTATAAACACCTATGGTGTTTCAGTCGAAATACCCAATTTTGAAAAGAAATGCAACCAAAATGAAAGGCTGAAAATGCGTAGGGATATCTTTGTTTTGTCAATCGGTTATAGAATCCAATATCCTTTTTTCTTTATCCAATATCCATCCGTAACCTGGCAAACCGGGAGCATCCTATGAAAAGCTTGCCCGTTTTAATATCAATGATCCTGTGAGAAACCGCTTATTTGGCTTTAAATTGTTCAATGGCTTTTTTTGAAAAGTCGCTTAGAATGAGTTTTCCACTGATGGCGGCTCTTTCGAGCAAGAGTTCATTCCAATGTTCCGTCCCTTTCCAACAGGTTTTTTTCAATGCTTCCATTGCCAAGGGGCTTGAATGCGATAAAGTATGCGCTAGCTTGGCAACAGACTTTTCCATTTCCTCAATGGATGGGTGCAATTCTGCAAACAATCCTTTTGCATAGGCCCACTCGCTGCTTCTCCAAGTACTTGCATCGATGGACAAAGCCTGAAATGCACTACTGCCTATTTTTCTTTCTACTGCCGGTCCCACCACAAAAGGTCCAATCCCCACTGCCAACTCACTCAATTTTACATCTGCCGCTTCTGTGGCTATAGCATAATCTGCTGCTGCTGCCAATCCAACACCTCCACCCACACACTTTCCTTGAATTGGTGCGACAACAAATTTTGGACAGCACCGGATGGCATTGATTACTTTAGCAAATCCACTAAAGAAAACCAGTCCCTCTGCTTCGGTTTTGATTTGAAGTAGTTCGTCGAATGAAGCGCCTGCGCAAAATGTCTTGTTGCCATGGCTCTTTAAAACAATCACTGCAGATTCATTCACTTCGCCAGCCGTCTGTATGGCTTTGGCCAATTCCACCAACAAATTACCCGGCAAGGAGTTGCTTTGCGGATGATAAAATTCTATGGTGGTGATATTATTTTCAGTAACCGACTGTACATATCCGCTAGGAAAGGATTGTTGCATACCTGTTAGATTTTATTTTTCATTTGAACCATCGTTAAAATTGTCGCCACGCCAACTGTTTCGTCTGTGTCATCAAACATTTCGACCAGCCATTTTACAATGCCTTTGGGAATGTCTGCGCCTTTAACCATTGGTATGGATGGATCTACTTCTTTGAGTTCTTGCGCAATTTTTTCCTTGCAGGTGAATCGAATGTAAATAGAAGTACCCGCGTAAACCGGCTTGGTAAAGCGCAATTCGTCAATGCCATAATTCAGCAATACCGGATTTTTCACATAGCTGTCTACAAACAAGCCCGCCGCTGCACTCATGATGAAATATCCATGAGCCACTTGTTCTTCAAACATCGTGCCTTTAAAATCCGTATCGATTAAGTGAGCATAAAAATGATCTCCACTCACCTCTGCAAACCGATCGATATCGGCCGAAGTGATGAGTCTTTTCTCTGTAATCAATTGGTCTCCAATCTTCAGTTCTTCAAAGTATTTTTTGAATGGATGAATACCCCCGGTATTTCCTTTTGCATTCGGTTGGTATACGTTGCTGATGGCCGTGATCATGGAAGGAGATCCTTGAATGGCTGTCCTTTGTAAATAATGTTTGATGCCTCTCAATCCACCCATTTCTTCTCCACCACCGGCCCTGCCTGGTCCACCATGCACCAACAAGGGAAGCGGAGAACCATGTCCAGTGCTTTCTTTGGCACATTCACGATTCAACACCAATATTCTTCCGTGATAACTGGCTGCGCCCAACACAAATTCTTTGGCAGTATTCGGATGATTGGTGACAATGGAGGAACAAAGACTTCCTTTCCCTTTTTTACTCAGCGCCACAGCGTCTGCTATATTTTTATAAGGCATCAGTGTACTCACCGGACCAAATGCCTCAATATTATGTGGTTCTTCAGAGGCAAAAGGCGTTTCGTTGAGTAACAACATCGGACTCAAGAAAGCACCCATTTGTTCATTGGCATCCAACAAGCTAACACTGTCCATGGAGCCATAAATCAGGGTAGAGCTCGCCAATAATTTTTGTACTTGTGTTTTTACTTCTTCCTTTTGAGCGGCTCCAGCCAATGCGCCCATTCTTACTTTTTCATTCAGCGGATTTCCAATAACTGTAGTGTTGAGCGCTGCTGCCAAATCTTTCTGAACGGCCTCTATTTTATTTTCAGGAACAAAGATTCTTCGAATGGCGGTGCATTTTTGTCCAGCTTTAACCGTCATCTCTTTTTTCACTTCTTTGATAAAAAGATCCCATTCGGGCTCTCCGGGTAAAACATCTTCTCCCAGTACAATACAATTGAGTGAATCTGCTTCCATATTGAAGGGAACATTCTCCGCTA
>CANGBQ010000065.1 GCA_947451985.1 Chitinophagaceae bacterium
GGTCAGCGTATCGGTTAATTGGCTTCTTAGCATATTTTGCTCACTGAAATATTTCATCCCCACATTCAATTTGTTGAATTGATTGAATACTTTTTTGAGATCAATACCCGGCCGAAAAAATGCACCCTGCTGCAATGAATTGGTAAACTGCAGCCAACTGATTTGGGTGGCAATGTTCCAACTACCCAATGCAGCAGACTGGTCTAAGCGATGTTTCCATCCATTGTACCGGTCGCTTCGATGGTATCGGATGAGCTCGTAGGCAACACGGTTCCCTGTTTTGGTAGCAAATGACATGGAAAAGTTTCCGATGTTTTCATTGGCCGAACTGGTTTCATGAGGAATGCTCCAATCCCTCAAAAATTCCACCGAACGAATGCGCTCCAGGGGTTTGAATCTTCTTTGTACCCACTCCCAACCCAGATTGGATTGCAGGTTGATGTCAGTGGCAAACATTCGAATTTTTGATAAATATTTAAGGCCCCATTTACCGGCACCACCCTGGTTGTCTGTTTTGTCTTTGCTGGAAAATAAATTCACATCATAATTGCTCATGGCCCATTCCGTATTCATGGAAAAGGCTTTAGACAATTGATGGGTTGTAGACAAGGCGAATATTTGCAATTTTTTAGGGGTAACCAAAAATGCCACCGGTTCCCAATCACCATTTTTTTGCATGGCCATATTGGGAGCAACCCATTGAAATACTTTTCCATTGGCTCCGTTGAGCAATTGAGTATAGTTCCCTTTGCCGGTACCAACATAAGTAAAGCTGATATTGTACAACGCATCTGTAGGATTGGAAGATTGCACAAATACTGAATCATGCAAGGTTCCATTGTACAACGTATCGATTTTCTTGTATTGAATTTTACCCAATGAAAAGGTATCCCTGTAAGCATTGGGCGTGAAAGCATATTGAATGCTGTCCCCAATTCCTGACAATAATTGTTTGTCACTCGTCGTCAACGCCTGATCGATGGGAGACCCCTTGATATCCGTATTGGCATAGGCCGACAAACGAACAGAAAACTTTTTCTTAACAGCAAATTCATTGGATGCATAAAATTGCGCATTTAAGAAATTACGATCGGCATATTCGAATTCAATTTGAATCCGCTTGTCTTTGGTAATCAGTCTTTGTGGGGTGAAAGTCAACTCGGCGGTGTTGTAGTTGATGACATAATCCTGGTCTTCTCCCCTTTGCAGCAACTCGCCATCCATGAAAACCTTTTCAGTTCCGGCAAGTATAACAAAGTACAATTCATTGTTGGCGCCTTGTAAGCGGTAAGGACCTTGATTGCCTTCCAGAGGTACAATGATGTTGCGAGTGAATTTGCCTTTGGAAATGGCCCCACTTACCGTCAAATCATTGGTATTGGAAGCGCCTACTTTGTTAAGGGTACTGAATGCGGCGCCTTGCACCCGCTTGGCAAAACGCAAGAAATATTGTTTGTCTTGCTTGACATCTAAATCGCCAAAACTCGTTTGCCATTGTTGTTTTCTGATTTGTAAAAATATTCGATCAAAATTGCTCAGCTGTTGCGTATTCCCATCTGGCTGAATGGGGATATTGTTGTCCGTTAATACGGCTGTCAATTCGAGCCCGTTTCCCAAACTTCCCTGCAATTGGAGGTTCATGGTAGAATTCACCACGGCGTCCTGGCTGTTGCCAAAAGAAAGAGACCTGCCGAAACTGCCTTCGCTGGTCAGGGTACCGAAATCGAACAACGCATTTTTTTGTTTGGAGGCCGACGTTTTTACCGCGATAGGATGTTCAGATAAAAAATTATTACGAATGCGCTCGTAGTCAAAACGCCGTTGCACGGCATTCAGCTTGACGGGAAAGACCCTGTACACTACCAATACAGAATCGCCGGGGGGTGGCTGAAGCCAAGTAAGACGAGCATCCACTTCGTTGATTGAATAATAAACAGCCGGCACATTGACAACAGCGAAAGTTCCTGGCACGATGCTAAGGGTGTCAATCGATTGTACCGACAATCGGGTAGAAATGTTTTTTTTTCTTTGATTGGAAAGGGACGGATTGATTGATTGACCTATTGCGGAGCTGGCAAGCGCCAATAGGCAGACAATCAGGTATCGCTTTGGATGCTTCAAATAAGGGCTAATGATTCAATTCTAAAATTAACATTTATTCGGGTAGCGGCACATAAAAAGGCCTGCTCGGATAGAGCAGGCGCAGTACTGTATCAATAGACTATTTTATTTTTCTTCAGTTGACAATCCGGCCTTTAGGTATTCGCTATTGAGCCTTGCAATGTTGGCAACAGAGATGCCTTTGGGGCATTCTGCTTCACAGGCATAGGTATTGGTACAATTTCCAAATCCTTCTTTGTCCATTTGTGCCACCATGTTCAATACCCTTGACTCTCTTTCAGGTGCTCCTTGAGGCAACAAAGCCAGTTGAGAAACTTTAGCCCCGACAAACAACATCGCACTTCCGTTTTTGCAGGTAGCCACACAAGCGCCACATCCGATACAAGCCGCAGCCATGAATGCATTGTCGGCATCTTTCTTGTCAATAGGAATAGCGTTTGCATCTACCGCATTTCCGGTATTTACAGAAATATAACCGCCTGCCTGGATGATTCGGTCAAAGGAGGAACGATCTACCACCAAGTCTTTCACCACCGGGAAGGCATTGCTTCTCCAGGGCTCCACCACAATGGTGTCTCCATCTTTGAAGGCACGCATGTGAAGCTGACAGGTAGTGTTTTGCTGCCAAGGACCATGAGCCTGTCCATTGATATACATACTGCACATGCCGCAGATTCCCTCTCTGCAATCATGATCAAAGGCAATCGGATCTTTGCCTTCCAAAATCAATTGCTCATTGAGGACATCAAACATTTCCAGGAAACTCATCTCAGAAGAAATATCCTTCACTTGATAGGTTTCCAACTGTCCTTTTGATTGATTGTTTTGTTGACGCCAAACTTTCAGTGTCAAGTTCATGTGATAATGTTCCATACAAATATTTTTTTCGAGTCGTGAATTGATTATTTATAACTACGCTGGGTAGGTTTTACAATTTCAAAATTCAATGGTTCTTTGTGCAATTCCCAGTTGCTCTCCCCTTTTGATTCCCATGCAGCCACATAGCTATACTGTTCATCATCTCTTTTGGCTTCTCCGTCTTCTGTCTGGCTTTCCTCTCTGAAGTGTCCGCCGCAACTTTCATTTCGATTGAGTGCATCCTTACACATCAATTCACCCAACTCAATAAAATCAGCCACCCTGCCTGCTTTATCTAGTTCAGGATTGAAAGCGTCGATACTACCAGGAATGCGAACGTCCGACCAGAATTCTTTTTTCAATGCCTGGATTTCTTGGATGGCTTGCTTGAGTCCTTCTGCGTTTCTGGCCATGCCACATTTGTCCCACATGATTTTACCCAACCTTTTATGGAAGCTCTCCACCGTTTGTTTACCTTGAATGCTCATCAATTGTTGCAAACGATCGTTCACTTCTTTTTCAGTTTGAACAAAGGCTTCATGGTCGGTCGATATAGATGCTGTTCTGATATCCTCTGCCAGGTAATTACCCAACGTATATGGAATCACAAAATAACCATCGGCCAAACCTTGCATCAGTGCAGAAGCACCGAGTCTGTTGGCACCATGATCACTAAAGTTGGCTTCGCCCAAAGCATACAAGCCAGGAACAGTAGTTTGTAATTCATAATCCACCCACAATCCACCCATGGTATAATGCACCGCCGGATAAATACGCATGGGCGTTTCGTATGGATTCTCCCCGGTGATTTTTTCGTACATCTCAAATAGGTTACCATACTTTTCTTCCACCACTGCCTTGCCCAAAGAAAAAACAGTCGCATCATCAACAGCTGTTAAGCCTTGTTTGCCTGCTTCAATTTTTCCATAGCGCATGATGGCATCTTTGTAATCGAGGTATACCGCCATTTTGGTGGTACCCACTCCGTATCCTTCGTCGCATCTTTCTTTGGCGGCACGAGAAGCAACGTCGCGAGGAACCAGGTTGCCGAATGCGGGGTATCTTCTCTCTAGATAATAATCTCTTTCATTTTCTGGAATATCTTTCGGATTGCGGTTGTCTCCTTTTTGTTTGGGGACCCATATCCTGCCATCGTTTCTCAAGCTTTCACTCATCAGGGTGAGCTTGCTTTGATGGTCTCCACTGACTGGAATGCAGGTGGGATGGATTTGAGTAAAGCAAGGATTGCCAAAGAAAGCACCTTTTTTATGCGCTTTCCAAGCGGCTGTCACATTGCTTCCCATTGCATTGGTGCTTAAGTAAAACACGTTGCCGTATCCGCCAGAACACAACAGTACCGCATGACCGAAATGCCTTTCGGTTTTGCCGGATACCAAGTCGCGGGCAATGATTCCTCTGGCCTTACCATCTATCTTCACTACATCCAACATTTCATGTCTTGCAAACATTTGTACGTTACCCAAAGCCACTTGTCGTTCCAAGGCACTGTAAGCCCCCAACAACAACTGCTGTCCTGTTTGACCAGCAGCATAAAAAGTACGTTGTACCTGTGTTCCACCAAAAGATCGGTTGCTCAACAATCCACCATATTCTCGGGCAAAAGGAACACCTTGAGCCACACACTGATCAATGATTGCCGTACTCACTTCAGCCAAGCGATGCACATTGGCTTCTCTCGCACGATAATCTCCTCCCTTCACCGTGTCATAAAACAAACGGAATACAGAATCACCATCGTTCTGGTAATTTTTGGCTGCATTGATGCCGCCTTGGGCAGCAATACTGTGCGCGCGTCGGGGACTATCCTGAAAACAAAATGCTTTTACTTTATACCCCAGTTCACCCAAGGAAGCAGCCGCAGAAGCACCGGCTAGTCCTGTGCCTACGACAATCACTTCTAATTTTCGCTTGTTGGCCGGGTTGACCAATTTTACATGCCCTTTGTAATCACTCCACTTTTTGTCCATTTCACCCTGTGGAATCTTTGCATCTAAAGCCATAATTTATGAATTGGTTGAAAGAATAAAATATTGATAATGAATGGTATTATGAAATCCAATGAAAATAAAATGCCAGGGGCATTAAAGCAAACAAGGAGCAGATGATGACCGCATAGCCAGTGCCGGCTGCACGAATCACGGGTGTATATCTTTTGTGATTCAAACCAAAGGTTTGGAACGCACTCTGAAAACCATGATACAAATGCCAGAACAAGGCCACGACACCTGCCAGATACAATCCCACCCAAATTTGATTGCTGAAGATCTCTTGCATCTCCTTGTATAAGTCATGAGGCTGGTCTCCACTATACAGGGCGATCTTGGTGCCGACATAAAAATGATTCAGGTGCATGATCAAGAACAACAACAACAATGTACCCAGAATGCCCATTGATCGGCTGTACCAAGTACTATTTTTAGAAGGTTGATTGTACTGGTATCTTACCGGACGCGCCTTGTTGTTTTGCGCCCACAACAAAAGCCCTTGAATGATGTGCAAGAATAAACCTGCAAACAAACCTATCTCTAAGAAACGAACAATCCAGTTGTGACTCATGAAATGAGCGAATGTTTTGAACGTAGCTCCCCCATCATTTAAGAAAATGCATGCATTGATTCCTGCATGAACAATTAAGAAAGTGATGAGAAAAGTTCCGGTCAGCGCCATGGTAAATTTTTTACCAATTGAAGAAGTAAAAAAATGCTTCCAAGTCATAGTTGAAAATTAAGAAAGTTAGGTGTTGCAAAAATAAGACAGGAAGGGCCAATTTGGCACTTTATTCAAAGATTTTATTGAATAAACCCTTTGATACTAAACAAGTTGCTTCAAAGAAGCCGATTCGACCATTGGCGGTCGATTTCCTGAACAATGGTTTCAGGCTTGAGGCTTCGCCAGGCTGGCATATCCAATAATGAAATGTAACGGTGCAACTTAGCGATGGTAAAATCGTGCCTGCTTTGGGAGGGCAGGTTGAGCATGACCACCCAGCCATTGTCGTCAGCAAGCTGGTCGAGCCATTCCTCATAATAACTGTCATCACTACTGTGAAAATTCAGCACATTTTCGGCAATCAGCACATATTTGTAAATCCCTCTCTTGTACAACTGGTCGGTGATGTCTCGGCGAAGGGTCATGATGTCGTTTTCAATGGCATCGTTCCATTCCCCTAGCAATTCTATAATGACGAAATGCTGCTCATAATCGACAAATAAGATCTTCAGGTACAAGGTACGAGAACCGAAATCATCCCATTGGGGATGGATATAAAAATTATAAACAGTTTGAGAATATTCAAACTCGCTGTATGCCCGACCATAAAAGGGCGATTGAGGATCTTCCTCTGCCGTATACAAATGGCGCCAGTTGTAATATGGTTCAATGTCTTGCATGCTAATCGAATCATAAAGTTCCGTGAAAAGAGTCAACCTGTCAAATCAGAAAATAAAAAAGGGCTGCCGATTGGCAGCCCATCACTTAATAACCCAGATAATTATTGAACAAATATTTTCTCATTGATGATAACGTTGTGGTGTTGATCCATCACCTTTACCCAGTACATGCCCTTGGCCAACTGACTGCTGAGCTGCACCTTGATGGTTGATGTACTGCCCTTTGATACATTGCTCATTTCTTTGGTCAAGAAAGAACGACCAGCTAAATCAGATAATATTACCAAATACTTTCCTTCTGGCTGATTGTCCATCAGCACACTGAAACTGTGTTGAGTAACCGGATTGGGGAATATCTTAGAATCAGCAGCAGGCGCCCATGGAGACAAGGAGCCAGAACCTGTTGCCAGCATTGCGGCTGCATCTGCTTCTTTTTGCAACAATAAGTTGGCATTGGCAAAATCAGAAGCATTGTATTTTGATTCAGACCCTTCAATTTTAACAGCTTTCAATTCTTTGATATTGAATTTGAAATATCCATTCCATTGGTTGGCACTGGATACCACAATATCCCCGTCATCATTCACTGCAGCAGCATTCGTAGTGAAACTGGCTGGCAAACCTTGGATACTGCCCAGGTAAGTGGCGATGCGATTGGATATGTCTATTTGGTACACATAGTGGTTGGCTGATATCACATATAATTTTCCAAAGGCATCCGCAATCATATCTCCGCCCCAACTGCTGCATTTATTGTGAATGGAATTGCCGCCATTTTTTTCAGCATCTGTCAGGCTTCCCAAATCAATCACTTCTGGCTTTTTACCGGTAGTGAATTGATAAAAATGGTTGGCATCATTGGTCAGCGCATAGCCATTCCCGTTTGCTGCAATCGCCATTCTGGAAATGCTATTGGCCTCATCTGTCGGATCTGCCTGTTTGAATGCTGCTGGAGACATTGTGTAAAACTGAGCTACATCAGAAGCATCGCGCAGGTCGAGCCAGCGAAGAGCTGCCATTTTCATGGGCGCAAAAAACAAACGACCCATTTTTTGATCGTAGGCAGCTGCTGCTACAAAACTACCCGTAGGAAAATCAGAAGCAGTCGTACTGGATATCCCAACAAATGTTTTGTGGGTTACCACTTGCTGGGTATTGATATCAGTCAGTGAAAATTGACTATGATTGCGATCAAAAAGCGTTTTCACCACTTGTCCATTGGACAAATCCACCTGGCGAATGTTCATCCATACAAAATCATTGCTGCCATCGCCCGAAATAGAAAAAGTCTTTTTGTTTTGCTGAGCAAAACCAATTGATGCACCCAAAAGGGCCAGAGAAGTAAATAAAAGTGTCCGTTTCATGTCCTAAAATTTATTGGTAAAAAATTGTCATGAATACAAATCGTATCACCATTCGAATGTACAAAATATTATACCAGCATCCAAGCAATGAGGCTAAAAAAAAGAATGCAATCCGCAGGTGTTCTGCTGATTGGAATCATGAAGGAATCAAGAAGCCTGGTGGTATTGAATCAGCCCATCCATCGGAGTTTTCAACACCTTTCCCAATTCAATTTCATAGGATGAACAGAGCTCTTTGAGTACATCCTTAAAGCCAAAAGCGATACTGCCTACAAAGTGAATGGGCAAGGTCCAGCTCTCTCGGTATTTGTACAAATGCTGAAAGAAAAAATCGTTGAGCCCATCCTCAATGATATTCTCAATCATATAATGGCCGCGGTTGTCTGCCAAGAATTGAGCAAATCCTGCCAAATATCGATTGGGTAAAGGCTGCTTATACACTGCATCCAAAATTTCAGCACTGGTCAATTGGTAGGCAGACCGGAATCGATCCATAAGTTCTGGATCAAAGGTTTGATAAAGAAAATATTGCAATACTTTTTTGCCCAGATAGGCACCACTCCCCTCATCCCCGAGTACATAACCCAACCCGGGACTGTTCTTGACAATTTTCTTGCCATTGAAATAACAGGAATTGGAGCCGGTACCTAAAATGCAAGCAATCCCTTTGCTTCGGCCACAAAGCGCTTTGGCGGCACCTGCCAGGTCATGCTCCACACTGACCTGTGCACCAGGAAAAACCTTTTGCAGCGACTGTTTGATCATTTTTACATGAGCTGACTGGCTGCAACCCGTACCATAATAAAAGATTTTACTGGGGCGAGTCTTGGCCAGCTTGGGCAACAATTCTTTGGTAAGAATCCTGACCACCTCTTCCTTTTGCAAAAAATACGGACTGATGCCCTGGGTACTGATGCGGGTCTTCTTCTTTCCGTTGAGCAAACACCAGTCTGTTTTGGTGGAACCGCTGTCTGCAATCAATTGTATGGCCATTGCTGCTTGTTTAATAAACATCAAGTTAGAACATTCAAGCCAAAGATCTAAAAAATTAAAGGTTGGAAACAAAAATTTACCTTCGCAACTTCCTGGTATCTCAACCCTGAGTTGAAACGGGGACATTAATTATATGCAGA
>CANGBQ010000066.1 GCA_947451985.1 Chitinophagaceae bacterium
AGTTGGCTTTTTATCTGCCACCACGGTAATGATCGCTTTTTGACCTGGTGTAGCAGCTGGACGAACGACCCTGTTCGAACCGTTGCCTGTAATGGCACCGTTCGACATAGAAACCGTTGTTTTGTCCCAACCGGTTGGAGAACCAATGGTTACGGGGTTGTCAACGCCAATATAAAACACATTCATTTTATCAGGCATCACCGCAGCACCACCAGGTGTTCCTACAGTATACTTTACATCAAATGTTTTTGTTTCTTTGCTTCCATCAGGTTTTACATATGTTACGCTAACGGGAACAGATTTAGAACCAGAACCACTCACTTTAAACTTTGAAGTTCCTCTTCCATCTTCAGCCAAAGGAACAGAAGAACCACCAATGGTAATTTGAGGTTGAGCTGCTTTGCTGTAAGATCCAACACCGGCATTGATTTCCAATTCTTCACCAGGCATTAGGTAATTAGAACTTTGTCCCACCAAGGCAGCGAACTGATCGTACACCACTTTAACGGCACCTACTTGGTTGTGACAATAGGTTACCACCTGGTTTTCTGCATTTTTTACGTTGTTCTGAAACTTACTCAACAAAGTAAGACCGGCAACGGTAGGCGTCATGTGAAAATACGCCATGGTAAAATCTTTCATTTTCCCATCCTGACCTTTTACTTGGTCTTGGAATTCTACAGGAAAAGTTTTGTCAAATTCTTTTGCGATAGATGGATCGATGCCCAACATGGCCTTTCTATAAACATTCAATTTGTCCTTCAATTCCACTCCTTTATTTTGTCCGCCTTTTTCATTACCGAACAAACGGGTGGCAGCTTCCAGATCGTCTTCTTTGAATTCTTCCACCATCTTGCCGTCTACTTCCACCATTTTGGAGCCAGCTTCTTTTTTCAAGTCAACTTTTAGTTGGTCGATGTAAGAACTTAATTCGGAAGACAACTTCTTAGCCTGAAGTGCTCTGTCATTCCATGGTTTCGCTTTTTCAGCGGTCATTGGATCTTTTAATTTAGCTTCCAATGAAGTGTACAATGTGCTATTGGCAGAGTTCAAATTTTCGTTTGAAGTCATCAAACTCTTATCTACAACCTTGAAGGCATTCAAGATTTCTGAAGATACGTTCAATGCCAACAACGCGGTTAGCACGAGGTACATCAGGTTGATCATCTTCTGCCTGGGCTCTTTAGGTAAAGCCATAACTAGTGAGATTAATTATTTTAAAAAATATTGTTTGGATTAAATTCTCAAGTGGATAATCTGAGATTATCTTCCTTGCATAGCAGTCAGCATATTTCCGTACACTGAATTTAGTTTGGTCAAGTTGCCCGCCAAAGCAGCGATTTGATCTTTTACTTTGGTAGCATCTTCCACACTGCTGGTCATTGCTTGACTTGCTTCTGCCAACTTACCATAGAAATTGTTCAACGCTTTCAAATGGCTGTTGCTTTCTTTTAATTCCAATTCATATATAGTGTTCAAAGAACCCAGGTTCTTTGTTAATACTTGCACCTGTTCGTGGAAACCTTTAGCACTTTCAGCAGCATTGTTGAAAGAACCCATGGTAGCGGCGCTGGCATTGAAAGCAGCGGACATAGAACCCATGGAAGCAGCAGCTTCTTTTGCTTTGGCACCCAAATCACTGGTAGACTTTACCACATCAGATACATCAGAAATGCCAGCAACAGTGGTTCCCAACTTTTGGAAGCCTTCGCTCAACTTTTTCATGTTGGCAGGCGTAATATCAGCATCTGCCATCATTTTGTTCATCGCATCCAAAGGACTTGCACCAGCTCCATGATCGCCATGTCCAGAATAATCGATTTCGGCCTTGATATAGATAATACCGTACAACGCAAAGATTGCGGCCTCAGTATACAAACCAATTTGAAGGAAAAGATCTGCAATTGCAGTGTGAAGAATCTTTTGAAGAGCACCAAAGATAACTACGGCAGCAGCTAGAGATACTGCAACATCCAACCATTTACTTGTTTTTGGATCGATTTTAACTGACATGTGATTTTAATTTTTAGGTTTTTTAGTTTGAGTTTGTTTTTAATAAACTTAGTTAAAATCCTGTTCTTTGAAAGAACAGGATTAATATTTTCAATAAATCTTTAGATTAAAATTTCTTCAGAATGATAACAATTTATTTTCTTCCGCCTTTAATGGCTGAAGTAGGTAAGTCAATCACGCAACGGAAACCAATATAAGACTTAGCAGTATCTTGATATTCGTAGGCGCGAGTACTTGTTTGTAAGAAATAGCCAGCGTCTTTCCAGCTGCCTCCACGAATCACCTTACGCTTCATTCTTGGAGGATCTGAATCTTTTGCATTCCAACGAATGTCTGGGTTCATATCGTGCTGAAAATTGTAACCACCTTCATAATACAAAGATGAGGTCCATTCTGCCACATTACCTGCCATGTTGTACAAGCCAAAATCATTTGGCCAGTAAGCATCTGCTCTTACTGTATAGAATCCACCATCTTCTGGATAATTTCCACGGCCTGGCTTGAAGTTAGCCAACAAGCAACCCTTTTTGTTTCTCAAATAAGGACCACCCCATGGGTATGGTGATTGTGATCTTCCGCCCCTGGCTGCGTATTCCCATTGTGCTTCAGTAGGCAGTCTGAAATCTGTTTCAGGGGCTCTTTTTTTAGATTCCAAGAAAGAATTCAGGTAATGTGTTCTCCATTCGCAGAAAGCAGTGGCTTGTTTCCAGTTAATGCCGACTACAGGATAGTTTCCGAAGGCGGGGTGGCTGTAATATTTCTTAGCCATGGGTTCATTATAAGAGTAAGCATAATCTCTTACCCAGCACAATGAATCAGGATATACTTTGATTTCTTGTTTTACGATAAATGCTGATCTTGGAACAGTAGCGTCTTTGTTTTGAGCAGCCGCCTTATAGTCAAATACTTCTGATTTGTAGATAATCTTATTGGCATCCAATTCTTTTTTGCCAAAAATGCGATTGTCCGGGGTAACAATGATGGCATCAATTTTTTCAATCGTCGCTTTGTCAGCCCATTTGATGGTACTCGCCTTTTTCCAATCAATGTATTCAACCCCATCTGCACCTTGCTTCACATAGCCCATCAATTTTGCAGCGATTGAATCCCTAACCCAATTGGTAAACTGGCGATACTCATTGTTGGTAACCTCTGTTGCATCCATCCAGAAACCACTGATGGAAACAGACTTATTACGAGCGGTAAAAGAGTAGTTCACATCCTCATCGCTGGGACCCATGTGAAAAGTACCAGAGGGAACATACACCATGCCTGGAGGTCTGGTTGGCGTCCATCTAGATGCCGGGGCTACCCCATGCAACTGACCATCATTAGGTAAACCCTTTGATGATTTTTTACCGCCCATCATTTTGCAACTACTAATGCTTGCAAGGATAGCTACCGAAGCCATCATGTAAATCAATCTGTTTTTCATTGTGTATACTTTGTAGGTATTCGCAAATGTAATGATATTTTTAATTCAAAATAAAATTGAACTGATTGATTTTTAATTAATTTAAAGGCCCAAAAAGGCCCTAATCATTCAATTCAGGAACTAAATTATCGGAATCTGTTTATTGAAATTGTTAAAGCCTACCCAATTTTACCTCCTTCCTCAATGCTTCCAAATCAGATTGAGGGGGAAAGCAGGTTTGATCTCTGCATAAGTATACTTGGGGGGACGAGCCGTAATCTTTGTCTGTAAGTAGCGGAAATGCTTGTTTTTCGGTGGCAATTTGCAATATTTTAGCTGGAAAATACCAACGCCTCAGTTCGGTACCCAGGGACGCAGCACCCTGTCCTGTTATTACTATTTCGCTGATACCCTGAGCTTGTTGAAGCGCTAAAAATGACCAGTTTCCAAAAGAATTCGGGTATTTTGATAGGAGCCCTTTCATTCTCCTAAGCATCTGCAGGGCTTGATTTTTCCACTCAGGAACGTCCAAAATCACACCTAAATAGTACAAATTATTCGCCATCACACTGTTGCCAGCTGGGGTGGCTGAATCGTATACATCCACCTTTCTGACCAAAATGTCTTGCTGTGCTTCCTGGGTATAATAGAAAAAACCGATCTCACTTTGCACAAAATGCTGCTGTGCAGACATCATCAGCGATTGGGCATCCAGCAAATATTGCTGATTGCCGGTTAATTCTTGCAAATGAATAGCGGCCTGAATGAGGTAAGCGTAATCATCCAAACAAGCAGGATGTTTTACCTGCCCGTGATGGTAAATATGGTGTTCGATTTGCCCCTCCAAAACAAATTGTTTGGATAAAAATTGATACAATTGAATGGCAATGGTGGTTGTTTTTTCATCTTGCAGTACCGCCGCTGATTTGCATAAAGCGGTCACCAGTAAAGCATTCCAGGACAAAATGACTTTATCATCGGTAGCGGGTCGAATCCTGAGCGACCGTTGGGACAGCAATTGCTCAGCACCACGGCTTAGCAAGTTGTCCAATGCTTCGGCCGAGAGATTTTTTGCGCGCAAGAAAGCCTGCTTGTCATGAGGACAATGCAAAATATTCGTTCCCTCCCAATTGCCTCCCTCTTTGACACCAAACCAATCGCAAAAAATACCAGCATCCTCCCCCAGTAAAGCCTGTATTTCCTGCTGTTGCCAAACGTAATATTTACCCTCTACCCCCTCGCTATCGGCATCCAAGGACGCAAAAAATCCCCCCTGTGGCTGCTGCATTTCATTCAAACAAAATTGAATGGTCTTTTCCAGGTACTGTTGAAAGAAAGAATCGGCTGTCAAAGCATAAGCATCACATAAAATATTGATTAATAAAGCATTATCATATAGCATTTTCTCGAAATGAGGCGCCAGCCATTCAGCATCTGTACTATATCGGGCTATTCCTCCCCCCAATTGGTCGTAAATACCCCCGCGCAGCATGGCTTTCAATGAAAAAACAGCGTGTTGAAATGCTTTTTGATCATTATAATAATGCGAATAACCCAGTAAAAACTGCAGGGAAAAGAATTGTGGAAACTTTGGTGCTACCCCAAAACCGCCAGCTGTCCCATCTGCCTGCTGGAGCATTTTTTCACAAAGATTTTGACAGTATTCGTGCGAAGGAAATGCTTCAGTGTCTTTTGAATCAATAGAAATTTGCTGAATGAATTGACCCGTCGAGCGCAAGTGCTTCAAGAGGTTGGCGGCTTGCTGATCAATTTCATTTCTTCGATCCTTCCATGCCGATTGAATGGATTGCAGCACATCCATCCAAGAGGGTCGGTTGTAGATATTAGTGGGCGGAAAATAGGTGCCTCCATAGAAGGGCTTGCCATCCGGAAGTACAAAAACATTCAACGGCCACCCTCCATTGCCGGCCATTGTTTGAACTGCATCCATGAAAAAATGATCTACATCCGGTCTTTCTTCTCTGTCCACTTTGACATTGATAAAATGAGCATTCATGAAAGCCGCTACTTTTTCATCTTCAAAGCTTTCTCTCTCCATTACATGACACCAATGACAGGCTGCATACCCAATACTTACCAACATAGGCTTGTCTTCCAATCTGGCTTTTTCGAAAGCAGCAGGACCCCATGGCAGCCATTGCACTGGATTCTGCGCGTGCTGCAACAAATAAACACTTGTTTCATGAATTAATGAGTTCGGAGAATGAGCATGCATGGTGTAAAAGTACACGATTAATCATCGCATCACACTTTGTACAGAAGAGGAAGAATTATTTAGCGGCTTTCGATTTGCCTGCAGGTGTCAAGTGCTTTTCCAATGCACTGATCATACTAGGGGTCTGCGGAGTGGGCGCCTTGATGTGAAGGACTAGGCCTGCATCTTCGGCAGCTTTCAGGGTATTGGCACCAAAAGCAGCAATCAGCGTGTCTTTCTGTTTAAAACGGGGGAAATTTTCAAAAATACATTTCACGCCACCAGGCGTAAACAAACAAATAATATCGTATTGGCGGGCTATCACCTCTTTAATATCATTGCTGACAATTTTATATAATATCGGTGTAGCGTAACCGCAGTTGTTGGCTTTCAACCAATTGGTTATTTCACTGTCAAACAATTCAGAGCAAGGGTACAAAAACCTTTCGTTTTCTTTGTGTTTGCTGATGACATCAAAAAGGCTTTTATTGAGCCCGTCTGCACCATAAAAAACCTTTCGTTTTCTGTAGAGAATGAACTTCTGTAAATACAAAGCCACGGCTTCGGATACACAAAAATATTTTGTGTCTTGAGATACAGATATTTTCAATTCTTCGCAAGTCCTGAAAAAATGATCTATAGCATGCCGACTCGTAAAAATAATAGCGGAGAAATTAGGAATCTCTATTTTTTGCTTTCTGAATTCCTTGGCAGGAATGCCTTCGATTATGATAAAGGGATGAAAATCCAATTGCACATTGAACTTACTTGCCAAATCATAATAAGGAGATTTAACACCTTCTGGCTTGGGCTGAGAAATCAGTATTTTTTTGGAAACTACTGATGTATTGGCACCTTTTTTTAGCATACGTATTCTTCCAATGGTGGTGCAAATTTACAAACTTTTGGCAAGAAATTGAATAGCAGCATGATAAATCAGCAAAATAGGTAGCCATTCAACCGCCGCCAGGTATAAAAGAAAATGAAAAGGGCTGATGTGCAACCGATATTGCAACAATGCATACGAGCGGATGAATCGGAGGATAAACATAGCCCCTATCAAAATAAAGGAAAGAAACAATGCCAGGTGCAACAAAAAATTATCGGCAAATGCAATGAGCACTACCATTGGCAGCAAAAAAAGGCCCATCATTTTGTTCAATAAAAAAACAACAAAAATATAGGAAGAAGCCTCCGAACGAAATCCCGTCAACCAACCTAAGAACCTATTTGCCATGGCCTTGACAAGATAGGATCCAGCTATAAAAATCGTTGCCATGAAGAAATAACGCCAATGAAGAAAAGCATCGTGATGATAGTTGTTTAACAGTAGATAGGCATACAAGCCACCCACGAGGAAAAAAATAATATTAAAAAACAGCGAAGGCCATTTAGCCAACAATAACTGATCTGTCAGCTGACTTTGGCGCAGAGAAGAATTAAAGAACACCCTCATCAAATTTTCTACATAACGGCGATAAGTCCATTTGAGAATACCTATTCCCAATGCAATCAAAACAACCAGGTAAAAAAGCTCGTCCCTAGAAGGTGCTGAACGCTTGATGGCATAGATGGCAGTGGGTTTTTCAGCAGCATGGACCCAGGTGTTTTTTTGCAACAACAAAGGAAGCCCCGAAAGTGATGAGTCGGTTGCTGCAGGGGCAATTCGATTACTGACAGAATCCTGCGCGTGCAAACAGGCAGGCGATAAAAGCAAAGAAAGCAAGAATAAAAAAAGAATGGATGGACGCTTCAAATCAACTGCTTTTACGCAAAAATAGTTTTGTTTATTGATATAGTTCAAAAGTAATTAACATAGCCAACATGGATCTTAGAAGCTTCGCGTAGGTTAAAAGGGATATCATTTCGTTTGCCCGCTGCATAACTGAAATTCAACAACCCAAGCTTGGTTTCGAATACGATGCCTATCCCTGCAGCAATGAAATAATTATTGGTTTGAAAAGATTGGAATCGGTTTGTCGCAAACCCTCCATCTGAAAAGAAGGACAAATAAGAATTGAGTGACAACAACAATCGATATTCAGCAGTGCCCACTGCAAATCGATTGGCATAAATACTTTCTTCATCAAATCCCCTTAAGACTTTGAATCCGCCAATCTGAAACAATTCATTTCTAAACACCGATGGGCTAATGTAATAGCCTGCCTGCAAACCTATTTTGAATGTAGAGAAGGGGCCTGTTCGAAAATAATGGGCAGCAGCAAGCCTGATTCGACACTGATAATTTTTAGAGCCTACTGAATCATACAATTGTGCATAGTTGAAGCTGGGATCTTGAATGGAAGCAATCGTTGCATTCGATTTAAAATGCTTAATGCCTACCATGGCTTGCAAATTGAACTCATTTCCCCATCGGGGATTGGGCGCATAATTGGTATTGGTCCATTCATATTGAAGCCCCATGTTTACCGCATCCACATCTATATTGATGGGAAGCTGTTTGGTGGTTTTGATCAATTGCGTATCCACTGCTCCGGGCAACAAGGCAGTATGTTGCCATTGGACAAATAATTTTCCATTTTGCCGGGCCGATGCAGCATATTGTACCCCCGCCTGCGCCTGCAAATACAGGAAATTCGAATCTTTTTTGAATAAGTCAAATGAAAAATCTGTTCCCCAGGCAGATTTGAAAATGTAGGGTTGGCGATAACCTATAGAAAGCCTGGGTGATTGAGGTTGAAGTTGTTGCCACCTGAGTGCAATTTGCTCGCCTGTTCCAAAAATATTTTTTATGTCCACGTTGACATCACCTGTCAATTGAAGTTTACTGGTACCATTGGCGGCTGGCATCAATCCTACCAAAAAATTAAACTGACTTGCTTTTTTGGTTTGAAGGTATAGATTCAATACCGATCCTGTTCCCAGCATGGTAAGGTCTGAAGGCTGCAAGGCGGTTCCAAAAGGGAGTCCCTGGATTCGCTTATCAATTGACTCCAGCTGCTGCTGGTTGTACAAAGCTCCTGGCTGCAAAAATAGATAGCGATGCAAAAAATGCTGTGCGATTTTCAGGGAACCAATCACTCGTAAACTATCGATGCGATACAGTAGACCTTTTTGGGCTCTCAGGACTACACTAAACTGATTGCCAAGAATGGAAATG
>CANGBQ010000067.1 GCA_947451985.1 Chitinophagaceae bacterium
AAAGCAGTAGTCCGGTAGTAGTATGTGTGAATGATGTCCTCATATTGAAAAATGATGCGCAGATGACAATTGAATGCAAAGCTCTGCTCATCGATAACTACATAAATATCGGCTTTAATTTTGATAGATTAGTGCGCCATAAGGCTTAATTTGCGTTTAATTCTGAATCATGAAATACTACCTCATCGCCGGAGAAGCCAGCGGAGATTTACATGGAAGCAACTTAATGAAAGCATTGCATCAGCTGGATGCCCATGCCGATATTCGTTGTTGGGGTGGCGATTTGATGCAACAAGCAGGTGGCCAATTGGTCAGACACTATCGAGACCTTGCCTTCATGGGATTTACAGAAGTGATCAAAAACCTGCCAACCATTTTAAAGAATATGTCTTTTTGTAAAAAAGACATTGAGTCTTTTGCTCCTGATGTACTGGTATTGATTGATTATCCCGGATTTAATTTGCGCATGGCCCAATGGGCTAAATCAAAAGGCCTAAAAGTTGTTTATTACATCTCTCCGCAAGTATGGGCATGGAAAGAAAGCCGTGTAAAAGACATCAAGAAATGTGTGGATGAAATGCTGGTCATACTGCCTTTTGAAAAAGCATTTTATGCTACCTGGAATTACCCAGTGACCTATGTAGGACATCCTTTGGCAGAAGTCATCGATCAATACATAGCCGAACATGGTGCTACTACCCCAAAGAATGAAAAAACCATCGCCTTGTTGCCCGGCAGCCGTCAACAGGAAATTCTGAAAAAGCTTCCCATCATGTTGCAGGTATCTAGCCGATTCCCAGATTATGAATTTGTGGTGGCAAAGGCGCCGGGCATAGAGGAATCCTTTTACAAAGAACTCCTGGCACCCTACCCGAACGTTAAAAGCACTTCGAATCGAACTTATCATCTGCTGCTCCAAGCCAGAGCAGCCATTGTGACGAGCGGAACGGCTACCTTAGAAACGGCTCTGTTTGGCGTACCTCAGATTATCTGCTACAAAGGCAATCCACTATCTTATCAGATTGCGAAAAGGCTCATCAAAATTAAATTCATTGGATTGGTAAACCTGATCATGAACAAAGAAGTGGTCAAAGAATTGATTCAAGATGCGCTGACCCCAGAGAATATTACTAGAGAGCTTCAGTTGATTTTAGGGAACACAGAAAAACAACTACAAATAGCTGCTGACTATACTAGCTTGAAATCAACTTTACAACAAGGAGGTGCTGCGTCTTCCAACGCTGCCTCGATTATCTACAAAATCACACACCCCATCACGCTTTAATGTCGGAGTAATTTGATGACGATAATAATCAACGCCATCAAGAACAATAGAATCGACAGCCGATTGATTCCATGCATGTATTTCACCCATTGGGTGGCCGGTTGATTCGGGTCTTTTTTTCTTAAGTACAAGTATTCTGCTATTTGATTGAATATTCCCATCGGTTTCTGCGTTATAAAATTAAAATAAGATGATTACTTCTTTTCGAACAACCACCAAGATCGTTTTGGCTTTTCATGTTGCAAGCCAAATTTATGGATGGCATTTACTTTAATATGCTCTACCGCCTCCTCTACTGAATCTGTAAATAAACACAGTTTCAAATCTTCGGGCGAAATGGTCCCTTTCTCTTTCATGTATTCAATGTGATCGATGATTTCTTTGTGATAAGCCTTGTCAAATATAATGATCGGAAACTCATTCAGCATTTTGGTTTGAATGAGTGTGAGGGCTTCAAAATATTCATCCAGTGTACCAAAGCCTCCCGGCATCACCACAAAAGCATAAGAATACTTAATCAACAATGTTTTGCGAACAAAGAAGTATTTGATGTCTACCGATTTGTCTAAATAAGGATTCTGGTGCTGCTCGAAAGGCAATACGATGTTGCAGCCCACGCTCCTTCCACCCACGTCTTTCGCGCCTTTGTTGGCTGCTTCCATGATACCCGGCCCCCCACCTGTCATGATGGTAAAGCCCAGCTTGGCAATTTCAGCCGATAACAATTCTGTTTTTTGATAATATTCATGGTCAGCCTTAAATCTCGCTGATCCAAAAACCGTTACACAGGGCCCTACAAAGTGAAGCGTTCGGAATCCCTTGATGAATTCATAAAGCACATTCAATGAAAACTTGAATTCTTTCAGCCTGTTTTGGGGACCTTCTAAAAACCTGATTTCCGATTTATTCATAGTTAATTTAATTACCAAACTTACCAAATTATATCACAACCCCACCAAAAGAAAGTATATTTAACATCTATTATATTAGGTATGAAACGCTCTGTATTTTGCATCGCTTTTGTCTTCATTGCTTATTGCTTGATGGCTCAAACCCCTACTGTAAACAAAGGACGCATTCAACATTTTGAGCAGTTTCCTTCTGCTTTTGTAACTGCCAGAAACATTGATGTGTGGCTGCCCGAAAATTATTCTTCGAAGAAAAAGTATGCTGTAGTGTACATGCACGATGGCCAGATGTTATTTGACAGCAGTATTACCTGGAATAAACAAGAATGGGGTGTAGATGAATGTCTGTCGACATTACTGGAGAAGAATCAAATTCGCCATTGTATTGTGGTGGGCATTTGGAATGGAGGCGCCAACCGGCATATTGAATTTTGTCCGCAGAAACCTTTCGAAGCATTGCCGCAATCATACAGAGATTCTATATTGCCGAATGCCACCAGAAGCAATGGGAACCAAGTGTTCTCCGGGAAAGTAAAGTCCGATCTGTATTTACAGTTTATTGTAAAAGAATTAAAGCCATTTATCGACCGGCAATTTTCCACCAAAAAGAATGCTGCTAATACCTTTTTAATGGGTTCCAGCATGGGCGGCCTCATATCCCTGTATGGCGTCTGCGAATACCCCAAAGTATTTGGAGGTGCGGCCTGCTTATCCACCCATTGGCCCGTGTTGTTCAGCACCGATCGAAATCCTTTCCCCAAAGCCATTCAAGAATACCTGGTGACACACTTGCCTAACCACCTATCTCATATATTCTATTTTGATTATGGTGATCAAACCCTCGATGCTATGTATAAGCCTTACCAAATGGCAGTGGACAGCATTATGCAAGCAAAAGGATACGGCCCTGGCAATTGGCTGACCTTAGAATGCATGGGAGCCGATCATTCAGAGCGCTCTTGGAAAAAAAGATTAGACAAACCGATGCTCTTTTTACTGCGTAAAAAATAAGACCCCTATTGAACAAAGCCTACTTGTAATTGTTATAGTGGAAAACGAGGACATGCAAGCATCTGTCGAAAAAATAAAAAGGTCCATAGAGCCCCTGCGCCAGGAAATTGTACACCACAAAGTATACGGCGCCATCAAAGACCTGGAAGACGTTAAAATATTCATGCAACACCACGTATATGCCGTATGGGATTTTATGTCGTTGCTGAAAGCTTTGCAAAACAACCTAACCTGCACTTCCGTTCCCTGGTTCCCGGTGGGAAATGCCGATACCCGTTTTTTAATCAATGAAATAGTGGTGGGCGAAGAATCGGATGTCGATGCCGATGGAATAAGGATGAGTCATTTTGAACTCTACTTAAATGCCATGAAGCAATCAGGTGCAGATACCCGCCCTATTGAAACATTTATTGCCTCCTTACAAACAACGGGAAATCGTACCATCGCCTTTGAAGAATCCCATACGCCCTCATCGGCGAGGGAATTTGTGGATTTCACTTTTAAGATGATTGAAAGTAAACAAAGTCATTTGCAATCAGCCATTTTTACTTTTGGCAGAGAAGACCTGATACCCGGCATGTTCATTTCCATGGTAAACGATTTACACAAACAATTTCCCAACAGCATCGATGTTTTTAAATACTACCTGGAAAGGCACATTGAAGTAGATGGTGATCACCACAGCCACCTGGCACTCAACATGACCGCCCATCTTTGCGGCAACGATGAATCCTTGTGGGCCGAAGCTGAAAAAGTTTCGATTGAATCGCTGCAAAAAAGACTGCAACTCTGGGATGGGGTGTATGAAGAGATATTGAAGAGAAGATCTTAACACAAAGCCCTTCATTGATAAGTAGTGAAATAGATTACGATTTTCTAGATTAATAATTAATCTCAAATTAACGGTTTCTAAGTTTGATTCTACAAATGATATTTTATCATTTGTAAGTTAGAATATAATGACCAATCCAATAAACAAGTTGATTAGATGAAAATCAGCTTATATTTAAGAAAAAAACTTGAAACGTATTATATAATCAACCATTGATCACCTTGCCTTCTTTAATTTCTATTGTATTAAACAAGCCATACTTATATTTTCCGTCTTCAGCTGGTTCTCCATTCATGAAAGCAGGCTGTCCTGTCAACTTAATTGCAGGCGGTATCTCTAAAACGCCTTTGTCTGTTTTATACTTTACTAGATTGGACTTATGATCTAGATTTTTAGTTTCTTTTGGAGAAATTATTTTTACATCAGAAGGCGTCTTAATAAGCATCATTTCAAGTAGATTTCCTGCTTCAATGAAAGAAGATATGATTTTTAAAAATAAAACTAGATTAATCATCCCTAAAAAAATACTTATTATTTTGATAGAACCTGCATCTAGTATAAAAACAAATATTACGAGCAATATCGAATTAAGTAGTGAAATAGCTAAAGAAACACCAATACTTTTGAATTCCTTTCCTGCAAATGACAGCTTCTCAAAATTCTGTGAATTTTCGTTCATGATATCATAGATTTTATAACTAAAGTACAAATTTTTTAGATATAAAAAAGCCCTTCGTTACTGAAGGGCCTCGATGTGGAGAATACCGGAGTCGAACCGGTGACCTCTTGCATGCCATGCAAGCGCTCTAGCCAACTGAGCTAATTCCCCAGTAATATAAAGAACGGCAAATATACTATTCTCCCCATATTTCTGCCTTCCCCTCCAACCATTCTTTGACCGATTGAGTGGTGACAGATTTGGGTCTTTCCAATGCAAAGCCGAGGGCTCTATCCCAGCATAAGCTGGACAATACGCCCAATGCCCTTGATACGCCAAACAATACGGTGTAAAATTCATATTCCACCATGCCATAATGTACCAACAATGCACCGCTATGGGCATCTACGTTTGGCCATGGGTTTTTGATTTTCGCAATGGATTGTAAAATAGGCGGTACCGCTTCGTAGATGGTCCAAACCGTTTGTACCAAAGGATCGTTGGGCATGTGCTTTTTACCAAACTCCATTTGTGCGGTAAAGCGAGGATCTGTTTTACGCAACACGGCATGACCGTATCCGGGAACCACTTTGCCTTCGCTTAATGTTTTCTTTACGTATTCTTCAATTTGTTGTTTGCTGGGTGATTCAGAACCGATGTGTTCTCTTAATTCAAATATCCATTTGATCACTTCCTGGTTGGCCAATCCATGCAAAGGACCTGCCAGTCCGTTCATACCTGCTGCAAAACTCAAATAAGGATCGCTCAAAGCCGAACCCACCAAGTGCGTGGTATGTGCCGAAACGTTTCCTCCTTCATGATCCGCATGAATGGTCATATACAAACGCATCAATTCTTTGAAACCTTCATCTTCGTACCCCATCATATGGGCAAAGTTTCCTGCCCAGTCCAATAAACCATTGGGCTGAATATGATCTCCGTTCTTATACTTACGTCGATAGATATACGCAGCAATACGGGGCAATCGGGCAATCAAATCCATGGAATCATCAAAAACCGCATCCCAGTATTCTTTTTTGTTCATGCCTTTGGCATAACGCTTCGCGAACTGGCTTTCAGTTTGCAAGGCCATAATCGCTACCACAAACTGAGTCATCGGATGTGTGGCAACAGGCAATGCTTCAATCGTATCAAATACATGATTGGGCACATGGCTTCTTCTTTGCCATACACTGGTGATGTGATTGGTATCGTCATCTGTCGGCAAATCACCGATGAGCATTAAATAAAACAACGCTTCTGGCAATGGCTCAGAACCATTCGGCGCTTTGCTTAGTTTCTCTTTCAATTCAGGAATGGAATATCCTCTGAAACGGATTCCTTCCTGGGCATCCAACAGAGATGTTTCTGTCACCAATCCGGTGATGCCACGCATACCCTGGTATATTTGACTAAGGGTTACCTCGCCAATTTTTTTATCGCCATGATTTTTTAAAAGCTCCTTGATTTCGGCCGCTGTGCTATCGGCTTTTTCCTTGAATCTTTCCTTTATGATACCCATGATTGATACACTAATTTATTGGTGTTGAATAAAGTCGTATTTTATTGTTTAGGAAGATAAATGGCTTGCTGAAAGAATAAAATTTGGACGCCTAAATGTACGATGTAGTCCTATGTTAAACAAAAGTTTTGAGAGAAAGTTTTCTGTCAGAAACAACTGTTACTTAGGTGCCTTTTTGTAGAGGTAAAACGCCAGCCCGCCAAAGAGAATATTGGGCAACCAGGCAGCTAGCCAAGGAGTAAGATCGCCCTTGGTGGCAAAGACGATTGAAAAGCGGCTGAACAGCACATACAATACACTGATCAAAATCCCCAAAGCTAAGTGAAAACCACTCCCCCCTCTTACTTTGCGAGAAGCCAATACTGCCCCAATAATGGTTAAAATCAATACCGATACCGGAATGGCGTCCCGATTATATCTTTCTACTAATAAAGTGGACAGCATTTCGGAACCCCTCATTCTTTCGAGGGCAATAAAAGCATCCAAATCAGGGGTGGTCATTTGGTCTTTTAAGTAGTCGTCTTTGCGGAGGTCTACCGGTTTAAAATTGTAGGATTCTGATTTGTTCGGATAAAAATGAACTGTTTCATTGATGGGGTTGAGCTTTCTTTCGAGCACATTGTTCAGTATCCATTTCTTATGAGCCGAATCCCATTGAAAACTGGTAGCCCGTAAATTATATATGAGTTTATTGGCTTTGAATCGTTGCAGGGTAAAATTGGATCCGGTTTTGGAGATGGTATCATATCCCTTGATACCAGCATAGGTTTGAGGATCTATCCTAAAATATAGGTTCTGTTTGTAGGATGTGTTCTGCAAGCTGGGACCAAAATTGACATCGATGTACTTCTTCTCGAATTCAGCCCATTTGCGATTGGCAGATGGAACCACATATTGATAGCCCAGCCATAATATCAAGGACAAAAAGAGTCCGCCTATCAAATAAGGGCGCAAAAATCTTTTGAAGCTGATGCCGCTGCTCAGAATGGCAACAATTTCGGAACGACCTGCCATTTTGGAAGTAAAAAAAATCACCGATAGAAACACGAACAAGGGAAACAACATGGCATCAATCCTAGGTATAAAACCAAAGTAATGCTGGACAATGATATCCGAAACAGACAACTGGGATTTTACAAAATCATCTGTTTTCTCGCTGATATCAACCACCACCACAATAGTAGTGAGCAGCAATAAGCAAAAAAAGAAGGTAGTGATGTATTTAGATAATATATATCGGTCGAGTTTCTTCATTCCGGGTAGCAAGTTAATTCATTTCGAAGACTATTGATGGGATGCGCTTGATGCAATGGACTGAGCAGCTATCCAGCCGGTTGTCCAGGCATTCTGAAAATTAAATCCGCCCGTGACACCATCCACATCTATCACCTCGCCTGCAAAAAACAAACCCGGCACTTTTTTGCTTTGCAGGGTATTGGCCTCTATTTCTTGCAAAGACAAACCTCCTGCAGTTACAAACTCTTCTTTGAAAGTGGTCTTGCCTTGAATGTCAAACGTATGTGCGCAGAGCAACTTTACCAGTTTGTTTTGCTCCTTAGCCGGCAGATCGGCCCATCGAATATCTGGGGCCACTCCTGCTTGTTGCAACAAAAATTCCCATAAACGAGCAGGCAATCCAACAGGATTTCGATTGTATATTTTCTGCGCCGCCAAAGAAAATCGATATACACGCAACTGTTCTGCCAAAGTTTGTTCATTGAAGGCCGGAAGCCAATTGACGGATATCTGATAGGTGTATTGTTTTTCGAACAATTCTCTGGCGGCCCAAGCCGACAGTTTTAAAATAGCGGGCCCACTGATGCCCCAATGCGTTATCAATAAGGGCCCTGTCTGTTGCCATTTGGTGCCCAAAATTTTGACAGAAACCTCCGAAACGGTGATGCCCATTAAGGAGGTAATGGGATGATGGGGCATGTTAAAAGTGAATAGAGACGGAACCGGCGAAACAATGGCATGACCCAAGTGTTCCATCCATTTGAATTGTGCTGCTGTCGGATAACCACCACTCGCGATGCATACATAATCTGCCTGTATGGCTGATCCGTTTTTTAAATACAATTGAAAGCCGTCGTTGATGGAATGCTCCATTTTTTCGATGGAGGTACTCATTTGAATCGACACATTGTATCGATTGGCTTCTTCGAGCAAACAATCAATGATGGTCTGGGAAGTATTGGTAGAAGGAAACATTCTGCCATCTGCCTCGGCGACAAGCTTCACCCGTCTGGCTGCAAACCAATCGATGGTGTGCTGTGTATTGAATTGATGAAATGCCTTTTTTAAAAAAGCAGCACCCCTGGGATAGTGTTTGACTAATTCGGCTATACTGAAACAAGAATGGGTAACATTGCACCTACCGCCGCCACTGATTTTGACTTTGCTTA
>CANGBQ010000068.1 GCA_947451985.1 Chitinophagaceae bacterium
AACGAAAGCACAAAAGTAATGGACCTGGGTTGCGGAGGCGGATTTCCGAGTATTCCACTTGCCATTTTCTTTCCCAACACTTCTTTTCACTTAGTGGATAGCATCAATAAAAAATTGACGGTTGTTCAGGAAATCGCTGCTGCCATTGGCCTGAATAACATAACTGTACAACATACTCGTGCAGAAGACATTAAAAACAGAAAGTTTGATGTAGTCATATCGAGAGCAGTGGCTCCCATGCAAGATCTCTGGAAATGGAGCAAGCCATTGATTCAGAAAAACAACCAAAACCTAGACCTTCCCAACGGACTCATCTGCTTAAAGGGAGGAGATCTTTCCAAAGAAATTCAGGAAAGCGGTTGCAAACCCTTTGTATGGGAAGTAGACAAAATTTTTCCTGAGTCTTTTTTCAAAGACAAGTTTCTTCTTTATCAGCCCATCCATAAATAATACAGACTTACCAACTCAGTTGAAGGAGATTGTTTTTTCGTTCAACATCTGCCATTCTTTTGCTGGAATCAATTTCCACTTTAATGATACTGGTCAGTTTGGCTTGAACGGTCAATACATAGGTTGGGTTTACCCATTGCCATTCTTTTTCTATGCCTGTTTTGATCGAAGCATCTTCGGGCCGTTTGGCACCAAACTGTAAGTCGAGCGGAATGATGTGCTGTTCCATACTGCCGTCTTTGGTTTGGATGGAAACATCAATGGGCATAGGCATTTTGCCGATTCTTTTCAACCTGATCTTGGTAGCCCCGTTTTCTTCCCACAAACTATCAATTCCATAATCGATGGTTTTGGTGGTGTTGACCCAATACATTTTATACCAATCCAACTGCTGCCCACTCACCTTTTCGGCTATGCGCATAAAATCGTTGGCGTTAGGATGTTTGAATTTCCATACATTATAATACTCCAAGAGTATTTGATCTCGAACAGGCGCCCCTACAATGTATCCCAATTGCTCTACAAATGTTTCGCCCTTTGAATAAGCATCTGTGCTGTAAGCAAAATTAGTGTTGTAATGATCTGCATGTGTCGTCATTGGTTCTTCCAAACCACTTTTGGCCAAAGCAAAATAACTGGCATAGGCACCCGCATGATTATCAGGTAAACTTGTAATGAGCTTTTGCAAATTTTCATTGTCCGGATTTTTTTTCAAAGCGTCTTTGTATTCATCAATACTAGGCCGGCCGTAATACTGAGCAGACACCAAGTCTTCTGCATAACTGGTAAAACCTTCGTCCATCCATGCATACAAACTTTCATTGGTGCCCAACATCATTTGATACCAACTGTGCATCCATTCATGAAAAACAGTTCCGAGGGATGGTCCACTGATCAAAGTAGCCATCGGATATTCCATGCCCCCATCGCCACCCTGAATAAATGAATACTGGGGATAGGGGTATTTTCCAAAATGCTTTTCAATAAAAGGCAGCATTTTTTGAGCGGCATCCGCTACTTTGTTCCAGGCTGAGTCATTCGCTGGATTGTCTTTTTTATAATTATACAACACATGCAAGGCCGGACCATTGGGAACTTTTCTGACCAAATGTTCAAAATCAGGATCAGCTGCCCACACGAAGTCATGAATATTTTTTCCTACGAAATGCCATGTTCTTTTGGCAGATGCTATGGAACGCAATGGGGTGCGAGGGCGGTCATATCCCCATCCCACTTGGGAGGCATTCATCAAAATACCTGTTCCACCCACTTTGTAAGAAGCGGGTAACTGAATGGTGACATCGTAATCACCCCAAACACCATAAAACTCCCGAGCAATATAGGGTGTGGGATGCCAACCTTCGTAATCGTACTCGCACATTTTAGGATACCATTGACTCATGCTATACCGGACCCCTGTCAATGGATTGTCCCTTCCACTTCTTCTTACTTGCAAAGGAACCTGGGCTTCAAAAGCCACTTCGAATATTACTTTGGTATGGGGCAAAATGGATTTGGATAACAATACCTCCAAAATAGTTTCGTGGTACACAAATGACTGTGGAATGCCATTCATTTTTAATGAAATTATTTTCTGGTAGCCAACTTCCTGCTCAGTCAAATGAAGAATTCTGTCTTTCACCCTTCCATCCCAATCGGGCCGACCATTGGTATTGATCTTTCCCAATTCACGGCTTCGAATATCCATGCTGCTGTTGGGCTGAAAAGCATTCCAGTACAAATGAAAAAAAACTTTGTTCAGCCGATCATTGGATTGATTGGTGTATTCGATCTTTTCCTTGCCTGCAAATCGATTGGTAAAAGTATCCAAGTCGATGCCAATTGTATATTTAATCGACTGTTGCCATCTTTCCGGCTGAGCAAAGCCAATAAAATGGATGCAAACAAGTAATAGCAAGAAAAAATATTTCATATTGAATTGTTTCAGATGAATAGTAATATCAAGATTCTTAATCGATGTTGGCGCCTGCCACTACAATCACAATTTCTCCTTTGACGGTTTTGGCATTAAAATAATCATGTACTTCCTGCAACGCACCTCTTTTGTTCTCCTCAAACTTTTTGGTCAATTCCCTGCTTACACAACAAAGCCTGTCAGCACCGAAATACTCTATAAAATGAGAGAGGGTTTTCACCAATCGCATGGGGCTTTCGTAAAAAATCATGGTGCGGGTTTCAAGTGCAAGTCTTTTCAAACAAGTTTGTCTTCCTTTTTTTAAGGGCAAAAATCCTTCAAAACAAAACTGATCTGTTGCCAATCCACTATTTACCAAGGCAGGCACAAAAGCAGTGGCACCTGGCAAACATTGCACTTCAATTTGATGGGCTATGCAGGTTTTGATCAAAAAATGAGCAGGATCGCTGATACCAGGAGTCCCGGCATCCGTAAGCAAAGCAATGTTTTTTCCCGCCAACATTTGTTCAGCCAAATGATTGGACACCAAATGTTCATTGTGCTGGTGATAAGGAGAAAGAGGCTTTTGAATCTGGTAATGATTGAGTAGAATAGAAGAAGTGCGTGTATCCTCTGCAACTATCAAATCAACTGATCGAAGAATGTCAATGGCCCTAAAGGTAATATCGGACAGATTTCCGATGGGTGTAGGAACGAGATACAGCATATTTTAAAATTAACCAGCCAAAAAAATGTTCGTTATACAATATGAACCTCAAACATTTCCATCACCTGATTGGCCAGTAGTTTTTTGGCGGCCTCTGTAGCAATTTGATGCGCTTCTTCTTTGCTGTTAGCTTGTATTTGAAGATCAATGTGTTTCCCTATTCGCACGTCCTGTACATTGTTTAGTCCTAGATTTTGCAACCCACCCAAAACAGCTTTTCCTTGAGGGTCCAACAAGTCTTTCAAAGGCATCACCTTTATTTGCGCTGTAAACATCATGCAATCATTTATTTTTAAAAATCAAAGATAAAATAATGTATCCGATAAAAATAACCGGCACTGCCAGCCATTGCAGCAATAGCAGAGACACAATAGACAATACTATCAGTAGGAGTTGGGGCACATTCCCCTTCAATGCATAAGACGAAATCTTAAGTGAAAGCATTGGAATGCGGCAGGTCATGAGATAACTCAACAATGCAATGATCCCATACCAAAACCATTTGTTCAATAGAACAGCCAGGATCATCGAATCAGAGGTATGCCAATAAATAACAGGGATTGAAGCCATCAAAAGACCTACGGCCGGCGTAGGAACTCCTTTGAATCCAAATTGCTGCTCTGTGTCCAAATTGAAAACAGCCAATCGATAAGCGGCCGCCGCTGCCAAACAAAAAGCCGGCAATAAAAACCAAATCGAAACATTCATGCCATTTTCCTCTTGCGCATAACTCATCCGCAGAAATTGATACACAATCATGGAGGGAGCCACTCCAAAACTCACCACGTCTGCCAATGAATCCAGCTGTTTTCCAATAGCCGATTCGGCTTTGAAGAGCCTAGCGACAAATCCATCAGCGAAATCAACGATTGCTGCGAGCAATATGAACAAAGAAGCCAACCAAATTTGTTCAGTAATGTCGATCAATTGGGTGCCTTCTGCTGTATTTTGAATAACAATGCCGTTTTGCAATACCACCACTATAGCAGAACAACCGAAAATCAAATTGAGTAATGTAAAAAGATTCGGAACCTGTTTCATGAATTTACTTCTGGTACAATCAATCATTATTTTTTCATAAACGCTTCTATATCCTCAACGGTAATAGGAATGTTTTTCATTAAATCTTTATTGCCATTTTTGGTGACCCAAAAATTATTTTCAATGCGAATACCCATTTGCTCTTCTTCGATATATATACCCGGCTCAATGGTAAATACCATTCCGGCCTTGATCGGCTCTGTACGTGTGCCTAAATCGTGTACATCAATACCCAAATGATGAGAGATGCCGTGGTACAAGTACTTTCGGTAAGCTCTGTTGTCAGGATTCTCATTTTTGATATCAGATTTGCGCAACAGACCAATTTTCTGAAACACGATGGTGGCTTCGTCACCCACTTTTTCGGTATAGTCTATAATACTGATGCCAGGTTTTAAAATACTGGCAGCATATTGATGCAAATGCAGGCATGCATTGTACACTGTTTTTTGTCTTCTGGTAAACTTTCCATTCACAGGGATGGTTCGGGTCAAATCGGCACAATATCCGCCGTATTCGGCACCAAAATCCATCAACAACAATTCGCCGTCTTTGCACACCTGGTTGTTTTCTACATAATGCAATACTCTCGCACGATCCCCGCTGGCAATGATAGAGCCATAAGCAGGCCCTGTTGCGCGCTGTGAAAGAAAAGAATGCATGATTTCTGCTTCAATTTCATATTCCATCACACCGGGCTTGACAAACTGCATCACTCTCCTGAATGTTTGATCGGTAATGTCAATGGCTTGTTGCATCACTTGTATTTCTGCAGCCGACTTGATAGACCGAAGGTCTTTGAGAATTTTGGCGCTGCGCTGGTATTGGTGTAAAGGATATCGCTCCCTCATCATAGAAGCATAACGATAATCCCTAACCGAAACCAAATTTGCTTTTCGGTCATTTTCATTGGTATTCAGGTAGATGGTATCAGCCAAATGAATCCAGGGTTGCAACATAGCATCGAGCGAATCCAGCCAGACGATTGTCTGAATGCCAGAAATTGCTTGTGCTTCCTGTAAACGCAATCGATGGCCATCCCATTTTTCTTTCATTTCGTTGGGACGAACGAGCACCAACACTTCCCGATGTGCAGGATCCGGATTATTGGGAAAAAGAATCAACATTGTATCTTCTTGTTCGATACCAGTCAGCCAAAAAAGATCTGCGTTTTGTTTAAATTTATAGACCTGGTCGCCATTGGTTGGCAATTCATCGTTGCTATTGAAAATAGCAATCGCGTTTTTGGTCATTTTCTCCACAAAACGACGTCTGTTACTGATAAAAATAGAAGGGTCTAAAGCAAGGTATTTCATTGGTTATACTATTTGTGTTCTACGATGCATTGCATCCATTTCTGTTGGCGATACTATTAAAAGAGAAGCCTGACAGATAATGATTGACAAATACTTCTTGATTTCAGTACAAGATACGTTTTTAAAATGTTTTAGTTTAATAGCCCCTAAAACAGAAGGCTGTAGGACTGAAAATTATTTGCTGTTTAATCTTTGGTGCAATATCACAAAATCCTTGCTGTTTTATGTGTATTTTGTTAGAAATATTTAAATTAATAATCAAAAGACTAAATGGGTTTTAAAAATAATAAGATAAATTAGTATTTTATTAAAATAACGACCCCCTACCTTTGTTTAACCAAAACAAATGATTGCTATGCCAGAAACCATTACGGCCCAACACCCTGCTGCGGCTTTGGCCCAACTCGGAATCAAGAATACTCAACCTGTCCACTATCAACTCAGTCCTACCACCTTAACCCAACAAGCCGTTGCCAGAGGAGAAGGGGTCTTGAATGACACAGGCGCCTTGGTGATACAAACAGGCGAATTCACTGGCAGAAGCCCTAAAGATAAATTCATTGTAAAAGATTCGCAGACTGAAAACAGCGTGCATTGGAACGAATTTAATATCCCTATTGACCCTGCGCACTTCGATAACTTATACAACAAAATGATTCAACATCTTTCTACCAAGGAAACCTGGGTGAGAGATTGTTATGCCTGCGCGGACAATGCCTATCGGCTGAACATTCGAGTGATCAATGAAAATCCTTGGAGTAATTTATTTGCTTACAATATGTTTTTGCGTCCTACAGAAACAGAATTGAAAAATTTCACGGCTGACTGGCACATCATTCAAGCACCCAGCTTCAAAGCTGACCCTGCCACTGACGGTACGCGTCAACACAATTTTGCCATGGTGAATTTCACCAGGAAAATTATTCTAATTGGAGGAACTGGCTATACAGGAGAAATGAAGAAAGGAATTTTCACCATCCTCAACTATATTTTACCCCATGAGAAAAATGTATTGAGCATGCATTGCTCTGCTAATATGGGCGACAATGGCGACACTGCCATTTTCTTCGGTTTGAGCGGTACTGGAAAAACAACACTCAGTGCAGACCCTAATCGTCACCTGATTGGGGATGATGAACATGGTTGGACCAACGATACGGTATTTAATTTTGAAGGAGGATGTTATGCCAAAACCATTGACCTGAGCGAGGAGAAAGAACCCGAAATTTTTCATGCCATTAAACCCGGCGCCTTGGTTGAAAACATCACTTTTATTGAAGGCACCCATACCATCGATTTTCACAGTAAAAAAATCACGGAGAACACCCGCGTGAGCTACCCGTTGTCTTATATCAGCAATGCACTGGAACCTTCAATTGGTAAAACACCTAAAAACATTTTCTTTTTAACAGCAGATGCCTATGGCATCCTGCCCCCTATTAGCAAGCTGAGTCCGGGACAAGCGATGTATCAATTTATCAGTGGTTATACTGCTAAGGTAGCTGGCACAGAGGCAGGTGTAGTTGAACCAAAATCAACTTTTAGCGCTTGTTTCGGTGCGCCCTTCTTGCCATTGCACCCTGGTCAATATGCTTCCATGCTGGGTAAAAAAATGAAAGAACACCAGGTGAATGTGTGGATGATCAACACGGGCTGGAGCGGTGGACCTTACGGAGTAGGCAGCAGAATGAAACTGCCCTATACACGGGCCATGATTACGGCTGCATTAGAAGGGAAATTAGACAAAGTTAATTTTGAAGCGCATCCTGTTTTCGGCATGATGATGCCTACAGAATGTCCTGATGTTCCTGCCGAAATTTTAAACCCAAGAAACACCTGGGCCAACAAAGAAGACTACGACGCAAAGGCAAAAGACTTGGCTAAACAATTTATTAAAAATTTCGAGAAATATGCGGCAGGGGTGAATGAAGAAACCTTAGCAGCTGCTCCAAAAATTTCATAAACCAGCAAGAAAGGGGTTGAATTGATTAAAAACGCATTTCTGGAATGGTGCCTTCCACCAATAATTTGCCGGCTGTCTTGGATTGAATTTCTTCTACCGATACGCCGGGAGCTCTTTCCAATAACTTAAAGCCTTGATCGGTCACGTCCAAAACCGCCAGATCACTGACAATTTTCTTTACACAACGAATGCCTGTCAAGGGCAGGCTACAAGAGGGCAGTAATTTGCTTTCACCTTTTGGATTGGTGTGCATCATGGCCACGATGATGTTTTTAGCACTGGCTACCAAGTCCATCGCACCACCCATCCCTTTCACCATTTTACCCGGTATTTTCCAGTTGGCAATGTCTCCTCTTTCGCTGACTTCCATAGCCCCCAACACAGTCAAATCCACTTTACCAGACCGAATCATTCCAAAACTCATGGCGCTGTCAAAAAATGCAGACCCAGGAACGGTAGTAATGGTTTGTTTTCCTGCATTGATGAGATCGGCATCTTCCTTACCTGCGACTGGAAAGGGGCCCATTCCCAATAATCCATTTTCGCTTTGCAACACCACATTCATTCTAGGGGGAATATAGTTGGCTACCAAAGTAGGGATGCCAATACCAAGATTGACATAAAAGCCATCTTGCAACTCTTGTGCAATTCGTTGAGCTATTTGAAACTTATCTAAAGCCATTGTAGTTGTAATTGTGAACTTAAAAAATCAGGAAGCAACTTGAACCGTGCGTTGTTCAATTCGCTTTTCGTATTCTACCCCTTGAAAAATCCGATGAACATATATCCCGGGAGTGTGAATGGCATTGGGATCTAACGAACCCGCAGGAACCAATTCCTCCACCTCTGCAATGGTGATTTTGCCGGCCATGGCCATCAATGGATTGAAATTCCGTGCAGTGTCTTTGAAGATCAGGTTACCCATGGTGTCCCCTTTCCAAGCTTTTACAATGGCAAAGTCAGCATCAAAAGCCATTTCAAGTAAGAAGTCTTTGCCATGGAAATTGCGAATTTCCTTCCCCTCTGCCACTTCTGTTCCCACACCTGCAGGCGTATAGATAGCTGGAAGGCCATAGCCAGCTGCCATACAACGCGTGGCCAAAGTTCCCTGTGGAATCAATT
>CANGBQ010000069.1 GCA_947451985.1 Chitinophagaceae bacterium
AAGGCTATATCAGGCTTGTTTTTTATTGTAATTGTGTCCTGTTGCACAAATTGACCCAACACAGGCGAATAGGCATTGGCCTTGTAGGGAGTATAATATCGGATTTCTACACCAGTGGACAATTGAAGATTTTTAAACACCCTCCCTTCGAAAGCCAGCCTGTTTCTGGTGAACAACAAAGGCACTCTAATGGGGGCTGCTGGGTCTACTTGCTGCAATATACCCTTTGTGTACCAGGCCCATTTTCGAAACAAAGGAATTCTCGTTTCTGCACGAAGTTGAACTAGATTAATAGCAGGAGAATACTGCTGGGACTGATAATAATTTTTAAAAAAGACCTGATTAAAAATCAAATTATTTGTCAACCCTACTTTAACCAAAGGTCCTTCCAATTGAATACCAAAAGAAGTAATGTTTTCTTTTTTCCACTGGTTTGTATTTCCAAAGTTGAAAGAAGATCTGTTGTCAAAAACAAAAGAAGGCGTTCTATTGACATTGTGAAAGAAAACACCCAAATACCCAAAACGATTGCTCACCTTTCTGCTGAGGCCTGCATGCACTTGGTAGTCTCCCCCATTAAACCCTTTTAAATAAAACGAACCATTCAACGACAAATCCCATTTCTTATTGCGGGTTTGGTTTTGATAGGCGCCATGCAAAGACAGATTGTAAAAAGAAACTGTATCAGCTGCCAATGAGCCATGTATATTTTGCAATGAAATACCTGCTGAAAAAAATTGTGCCTGGTTTTTGGTGTCAGGAAATTGAATCAATGAAAAGTCTTGAAGGACAGTATTCCATTTTTCTTGTACCTGAAAAGTGTCTGTTTTTTTACTCAACTCAAGGCCGTACCATTGATGGTATATACTGGAATCAGCCAATACATCTCCAAATGCAATTCGGTTTACACTGGTTTGCAAACTGTATTGTAAACGAAGCTTGGGATAAAACAGATATTCTGTAGTAGAATCATTGATGACTACTGAATCCTTTTTACCAAAATCATAGGATTGACGGATGAAAAAATTAAAATCCCTGTAGGTATTGCCTGTAGTAACAGTAGTGGCAAATGGATTGGTTTTATAGGCAGCTGCTCCACCCAAATTAACAGGGACACTAAAGCGATCTTTTCTGTTTGGGTCCAACAAAAAACTATCATTGACGATGCCGCCATTTTCAGATGCCCTGATATTGTTTCCTACCACAGACCAATAAGTGGCTGCTCGCTTTTTAGCGCCTTGATAGTGGCCAAAAAAACGATACCCATTGTGGTTATTGCTTTGAGTTACAAATAAACCAGGCGCACTGATTAGCTTATAATCAAACCCAACATTAAGCCTGGTAGAAGGATTTTGTGTATGGCCCGCTTTGAGCATTTGTTCCTTGCCGGATGCAAGCTGGTAACTCAAAGAAGAAAAAGGCTTGGTCGTGGTGTAATACTTGGTGGACTCCACCGTGTATTTGTATACATCAAATGCATGAAATCCTAAATCCCATCCTGCATTCACGGGGGCTTGATACAACAAAGAAAAAGCGGCCGCACCATTGTTGCCCAGATATTGATCAGTAGAAGGGACCGAATAATATTTATCAAAATCATCTACCGAAGAATCGATGGAATTGACCTTAATGCCGTCGATGAATTTGAAGGTTAATGTGATAGAATCTTTGGCATCGTTTCTGTGCTCGAATGCCAGTGAATCCTTTCGGGGGGTGTTGGATTGATTGAGCAGCTCACCAGACTCAGCATTGCCTGACACACTGCTGTTGTCAGATGCAACGGCTGGCTTCTTCACAAATGCTTGTCTTTGTGCCGATCCGGCTACAACCAACATGGAAAACAATATGACAGAAAATATTTTTTTCATTTGCCAAAGGCTTGCATTATAGCCCAGCTATCAACTCTTTAAAAATATAGGTAAGCTTGGGTTCTGCTTCCTTGGCAGCTTGCAACACTTCTTCGTGGGTGATCGTATTTTCTTCTTCTCTGATGCCTACATCTGTAATCACACTGATGGCAAAACAAGGCAATCCCATGTGAACCGCTACAATAACTTCCTGCACTGTACTCATACCTACTGCATCGCCACCCAACACGTGAATCATTTTGTATTCAGCCCTTGTTTCGAAAGTGGGGCCCGTAACACCCAAATAAACGCCCTCTTTAACATTAAAAGATTGAGACTCGGCAATTTGCTTTGCTTTCTGGATCAGTTCCTTGCTGTATGGTTCGCTCATATCGGGGAAACGCGGACCAAATTCCTTTTCGTTTTTTCCAATCAGCGGATTGGGGGTGAATTGACTGATATGGTCTTTGATGATCATCAAATCTCCTACTTTGAAATCAGTATTAACACCCCCTGCAGCGTTGCTTAACAAAAGCGTTTTGATGCCGAGGTATTTCATCACCCTGATAGGGAAAACCACTTCTTCGGGAGCATAGCCTTCATAAAAATGAAAACGACCCGCCATGGCCACCACTTTTTTACCACTCAATTCCCCCAATATCAATTTGCCACTATGTCCCTCTACGGTACTCACCGGAAAATGAGGAATCTCACTATAGGAAATTTCTTGTTCTATCTTTATTTCCCCTACAAAACTGCCCAATCCGCTTCCCAGCACGATTCCTACACTAGGCGTTGTGTTGTATTTAGACTGAATAAAAGCTACGGCTTCTTTGATTTTATTGATCATCGCTGGTTTATTTTACTGTCAGCAAATGTAATCAACTTCAAGTTAGAAAAAAGATAAAAACAGGGATAAAATCAGCCCATCGGCATGCCTTACAGAATGGCTTTTTTGCCTATCTTCGCACAAATTTTTTGAAATGAACTTACACGAATACCAAGCCAAAGAATTGCTGAAAAAATACAGCGTGCCTGTACAAGAAGGTGTTGCTTGCAGCACTGTTAAAGAAGCAGAGGAAGCTTATCGTCAAATCCACACGCAGTATGGCAGTAAATTTGCTGTTGTCAAAGCCCAGATACATGCCGGTGGCCGTGGAAAAGGAACCATTCAAGGAAAAGATCAACGCGGTGTAGCCGTTGCCAAAAGCGCAGAGGATGTTGTTACCATAGTGGACAATATTTTGGGAGGAACCTTGGTTACTATCCAAACAGGTCCAGAGGGAAAATTAGTAAGCAAAGTGTTGGTTGCTCAAGATGTGTATTATGAAGGCCCTAATCCTGTAAAAGAATTTTACCTGTCCATTCTTTTAGACAGATCAAGTTGTAAAAACGTGATCATGTACAGTACAGAGGGCGGGATGAATATTGAAGATGTAGCGCATGATACCCCTGAAAAAATATTTAAAGAATACATTCACCCCGGTGGAAAATTACAGGCATTCCAGGCCAGAAAAATTGCATTCAACTTAGGCTTACATGGGGAAGCATTTAAAAATTGTGTGAAGTTCGTAACCAATCTTTACAACGCATATGTTGAGTTGGACTGCGGCATGTTGGAAATTAACCCGCTTTTCAAAACCAGCGACGATAAAATCATTGCAGTTGATTGCAAAATGAACATTGACGACAACGCCTTGATTCGTCATGCCGACATTGCTGCCTTGAGAGACGAAAGCGAAGAAGATCCTACAGAAGTGGAAGCTGGAAAGCACAACCTGAATTTCGTTAAGCTAGATGGCAACGTAGGCTGCATGGTAAATGGTGCAGGTTTGGCCATGGCTACGATGGATATGATCAAATTGAGTGGAGGCGATCCTGCGAATTTCCTAGACGTAGGCGGATCTGCCAATGCTCAAACTGTAGAAGCAGGCTTTCGCATCATTTTAAAAGACCCTAAAGTAAAAGCCATTCTCATTAATATTTTTGGTGGTATTGTCCGTTGCGACCGTGTAGCTCAGGGCGTGATTGATGCTTACCAAAGCATCGGCAACATTGACATCCCCATTATTGTCCGACTACAAGGCACCAATGCAGATGTGGCCAAAAAGCTGATTGATGATAGCGGACTGAAAGTACAGAGTGCTATTTTACTTAGTGAAGCGGCGGCCCTTGTAAACAAAGCTGTTGCTTAACTTCACTGCATAAATATTTCTATCCCATCCCTTGGATGGGATTTTTTTTGAGGGGTTTCCTTAATTTGCATAGTCATCCCACGCATGGACTACAAAATTGCCACCATAGAAGATTTGCCTTTTATTGTATCTGTATACAATTCAACCATTGCCAGCAGAAAGGTAACGGCAGATACAGCGCCTGTAACGGTAGCAGACAAGACCGTTTGGTTTCACGAACACCATGCTGCTACCCGTCCCCTATGGATTGTATTGGATAATGAGCAGCAAAAAATTGGATGGGTTAGTTTTCAAGATTTCTATGGAAGACCGGCTTATCAGGGCACTGCAGAAATCAGCATCTACTTGGATGAAGCGCACCGAGGAAAAGGCTTTGGAAAAAAAATATTACTTCATGCCATTAAAGAGGCTCCCTCTTTAGGCATTCATACTTTAGTAGGATTTATTTTTGAACAGAATACAGAAAGTCTTCAACTATTCAGCCGTCTCGGATTTGAAGAATGGGGCCATTTGCCCAACATAGCATTGTTAGATGAAAGCTATTGTAGCTTAAAAATACTCGGACTCAAAACTATGTAATGACGCTTGTTAATAATCATTCGTCTTTGCTCCTGGCTTAGCATTGCTTTTCTTATCGGTAGAGGGCTTGATGGCCGCAGCGGGCAGCCTTGTCTTGGGAACAGAATCAGCTCCTTTCTTGGTTTGCTTATTGGAAGGTTGATTGTCTAAATTATCCATCATATCCGACCCCATGAAATCATCTGCCGCCCCACTCCCCACTTCTTCATCCAAACTATCTCCGGTGTTGGCGATGTTAGCAAAATTAATGTCAGCATAAATAGGATCATCCTTCAATTCCTGTGGTTGATCAAAGGTCAAGGTCTTCCCATAATTCAGCTTAGCATCTGAATACACTTTATTCATGAATAGTCCCCACTTGGGTGCGGACATCTCGGCACCCCCGCTGTTACTCGTATAAATTGGAATGAATGGATCTTCGCAACCCACCCAGGTTCCTGCCAGCAATTCGGGCGTGTATCCGATGAACCATCCGTCGGTATTGCCATTGGTGGTACCTGTTTTGCCGGCTTTTTCTGCAGGAATATAATAACTGTTGATTCTTCTGGCGGTACCAAATTCCACTACCCCTTGCATCAACTTAACCATCGTATATGCATCTGCTTCTCCGATAAGTTGTTTGCTTTGAGAAATTGGAAACTCGTACAACAGGTTTCCATTTTTGTCTTCGATTCTGGTCAAATAAACAGGCGGTGTATTGTATCCTCTGTTCGGAAACATCGTATAGGATTGAAGCATTTCCAACATGGGTATTTCAGCCGCACCCAATGCAATGGAAGGATAAGGAGGAAGTTTTGCCTGAATCCCGCATTGCTGTGCAAATTCAATGGTTCTTTTGACGCCTATGGTACCCATCAGATGCCAAGCCGCTCCATTCAGTGATTTGGCCAAACAATACGCCATAGTACCTCCTCCGGTGCTAATGGTTTTTCCCCCTAAGGTGAGCGGACCACCCGGAATATAGGTTTGCGGTGTATATCCGGCATCGGTCACTGCCAAAGTATAGAGCAAAGGCTTGAAGGTAGAACCCACTTGTCTGCGGGCAGTCACATGATCAAACTTGAACCATTTGTAATTGATACCCCCTACCCATGCTTTGATTTCACCGGTACGGGGATCCATCGCAGCAAAAGAAGTCTGTAAAAGTTGCTTGTGGTATTTGATGGAATCATAGGGGGTCATGATGGTGTCCTTCTCATGTTTTTCATTGCCCGACCAACTAAATATTTTCATAGGCACTGGCTGAAAAAACGTTTTTTTGATGTCTTCAGGATCTATCCCATCTTCAGCCATTGATTTCCAGCGTTCGGTGTACTTCATTGCTGCCTCAATCACATTGTCGTGTCCATTCCAAAGCTTTTTGCCTCTTAGTTTAAAATAAGCATCCAATTTTTGCTGAATCACTGGCATGTGCTCCTCCACAGATTGTTCTGCATAACGCTGCATTCTAGAATCAATTGTCGTATATATCTTTAACCCGTCTCTGAAAAGATTGTAGGGCTCTCCTGTTTTAGGATTCTTATGCTCGTTGCACCAGCCTTTCAACACATCCACCAACACCGATCGGTAATAAGGCGCAATACCCACATTTTCGTCAATTTTCTTGTAGCTGGTAATCAGCGGTTTTGATTGCAAAGCCTTGCCTTGATCGGCGGTTAGAAAATGCTGCTTGGCTACCACCATTTGATTGATGACAATATTTCTTCTGGTCAAAGAAGATTTTGGATGGCGGATGGGATCATAAATAAACCCTTTCAACATGCCCACTAACACAGCCGCTTCTTCAACATTCAAATCAATGGGTTCTTTTTGAAAATACGTTCTCGAAGCATTCCGGATGCCATATACATTTCCCCAGGGCGCTCGGTTTAAATACAAGGTTATGATTTCCTCTTTGGTAAAATTTCTTTCGAGCTTGACAGCCACAATCCACTCTTTTATTTTTTGAAAACCCCTCACCAAGATGTTTCCTCTGCCCTGTTTTAAAATCATTTTAGCCAACTGCTGGGTAATGGTACTTCCGCCGCCTTGGGTACCCGCGGTAAAGACAACCCTTGCGATAGCGGGCGCGTCAATACCGGAATGATCATAAAAACGTTCGTCTTCGGTTGCAATCAATGCATTGACAACATTAGGAGAGATTTGCTGGTATTTCACCTCGCTTCTGTTTTCTGCATAATATTTACCCATCAATACGCCATCTGCACTGATGATTTCACTGGCCAAGTCTGCTTCAGGATTTTCCAACTCCTGCAAAGAAGGCATTTTACCAAAGAGACCAAAATTGGCAGCTAAAAATATCAACAGCACAAAACCGAGTCCACCCCAAAAAATACGCCAAAATATTCTTACAGAATTTGTCATATACTTTTCTATTGCATGCTAAAAAAAACTTTACTAAAACTTACCTGGATATTGATTGTTCAATAATTGCTTATACAAGCCCAAGTTTTTATTCTGTTTCAGTAAGATCAAATTATCATCTGATATTATTAGGAAAGAATACATAGAAGGGCTCAACCAAGACACTTCAGCACCAGCAGCTCTTTTAATTTTATTCATGTAATCAAAGGCAGCAGCGGCATTCTCAAATCGATCAAAAACCAATAGCGAATTTTGCGCATCGAGCTGATCTTTATTAATCTTGATGGCAGTAAAATTATTCGCTTGATTGTACCGATTGAATGCATTTCTTGACTCTGTCACATACACCGGATCTACTTTCTCTAAAATCATCAACACCATATGTGGTTTGTCAGAGAACCATTGAAAATCGCCGCTTACCCTATTGACAGGAAGCTTAATGGAAGAGTCTTTGGCTGCGACTACGGGCAAAGGAGAAGGGTTCAAGGGTTTGACAATTGACGGAACAACCGTAGGAGGTGATTGCACTTGCATAGGTTGATTGTCCGAAACAATAATTTTGCTGTCATCCTGAACTCTTTCCACTTGCAAATCGGTCAAATGCTGTTCAATTTCTTTTCTTCTCTTCAAAACATCTATCAATGAAACCGCTTTTTTAGAGTGCGATGTTCCTGGGTACAAACGAGTCAATTGATTCAATACTTGAATAGCTTGACTGTCTTTTTGTGCTTTGATGTAGTAAACGGCTTCTATGTACAATAACTGTGGCGTCCAATGGTTTTGACCATACAAACTATCCGCTACTTTTTTCTGAGTCACCGCCCGGTCAAACTCGCCACTGATGAACAATTGATAAATGCTTTCATATTGCGCCGCAATTGTAGGATCGGAAGGATTCTCTCTGGATACATACTTTCCATTCAACATAGCCACGGAAGGACTCGCAGGAAATTCCTGCGTCAATCTGCTTTTGTATTCATTTGCTTTGGACACATCTCCTAGTTTGAAATAGCAATGATACAAACCCATATACACCGATCCGCTGGAATCTCTTTTGGGAAACCTCAACAAGTAATTGTCATAATAAAAGATTGCAGATGTATAATCTTCAATTTCGTTCTCAAATATGCCTGCCAGTTGCAAGATGGCAGCAGCCAACAATGCATTGCTGCTGTCCAACTGTTCTGGATGAATGGGAATAGATGTCATCAACGCATCGTAACGAATGCCGTTGTCTGTGGTGGCATTGCCAGCCGGTGCATTCAGGGCTGCAAAAGGATCACCTGCTGCCAACGGATCAGATCCCGATGCTCCCATATCTGTAAAAGACTTGCGTCGCCAATTGTCTTTATTTTCTCTTTTACCCCATTTGTTTTTAAAATCTGAAAAACCTTTGGCCTTAAGAGAAGCATTGTAAAAATACCATTCTCCAGAGCCGGATCCTGAAGCAAACAAATCAACGGGCGGCGTATTGGACAAATCCGTTGAAGTGAAGGCATCCATAATAGCAGACTGGCCTTCTTTGTTCTCTTGTTC
>CANGBQ010000070.1 GCA_947451985.1 Chitinophagaceae bacterium
GGCGAAAGTTCGCTTGACCAACAAGATTGAGGTGATTGCTTACATCCCAGGTGAGGGACACAATTTACAAGAGCACTCTATCGTGTTGATTCGTGGCGGAAGGGTAAAAGATTTACCAGGTGTACGTTACCACATCGTTCGTGGTAGCTTGGATACTGCCGGTGTAAAAGATCGTAAACAAAGCCGTAGTAAATACGGAACCAAAAAAGCTAAAAAATAATTCATTATACCATTCAAGTCATACATTTTTAGTTTGACGAAAAATAATAACAATGCGTAAAACACAACCTAAAAAGATTCCTTTAGCACCCGATCCTAAATTCAATGACAAATTGGTTACCCGTTTTGTCAACAATTTAATGTGGGAAGGTAAAAAAAGTGGCGCCTTCAATATTTTCTATGATTCATTGGAAAAAGTTGCCAAGATTACCGGAGAAGACGGATACGAAGTATGGAAAAAAGCATTGGCTAACATTACGCCAGGAGTTGAAGTGCGCAGCCGTCGTATCGGTGGTGCTACTTTCCAGATTCCTTCTGAGGTTCGTCCAGACAGAAAAATATCTTTGAGCATCAAATGGATGGTTCGTTACAGTCGCGAGCGCAACGGTCGCAGCATGGCAGATAAATTGGCGAATGAAATTGTAGCTGCCAGCAAGGGTGAAGGCGCTGCATACAAAAAGAAAGAAGATACACACCGTATGGCTGAAGCCAACAAGGCTTTTGCTCACTTTAGAGTATAACCATAGTAATAAAGAATTTAAAAGCCGTTCAATTTTGAACGGCTTTTTTTATGGTTGTATAGCTGGAATAGAGTCTGTTGTTGCAGGAGGGCTTTCCGGTACAGGGTTCTCCACTGCTGCTTTGGATGTAGGGGTCGCTTTTTGTTTGCTTTTTTTCTTTACAGGTTTCTTGTTCTTTTTCTTCATAGCCATTGCGTCGGCTTTGTCGTCATCAATTTTGGCTTTGGCATGTTGAATGGCAAAAAAGAATATTTTTGATTCTCCACTTTCGTCGGCTGCCTGAATGATTTCCATGAAATCCTTTTTATGAATCCAGTCGGCTGTTTTTTTCTCGATAGTAAATCCAACATTAGGAATAAAATATTCGCCATCGGCTAATCCTAGAGAGAAGATGGCTGTTTCGGGGCTTCGGCCTTTTCCACTGTAAATCATGGCTTCCATCACTTTGTCGTTCAGGTCCATAAAGTATTTGGCGCTGTCTTGGCAAATAACGGCGCTATCGAATTGTCCATTTTTTCCATAATACAAACCCAGTCGTGTGTAGGCAAAAGAAACTTCTCTTAACACCAATAAGCTCAGCGGGTGGGTATCGAGGTAGGGCCTTCCTTTTTCAATAGCCTCGTGAAACTCAGCTGATTTGTTGTGATCGAAAATCTCTTCTTCTTTTTCCATGTCCTCTAGTGGCTGGAAATACTGATTTTCAGTAAATCCGATCATCAAAGCCAAGGTTTCTGCTTTTGTAAAACTGGTATCGTTTTGTAGGAATCGAACCAATAAGCTATCGTAGAAGAGCTTGCTGGTATCAGCTTGGGTTTGTTCCAAAATAGCCTTAAAATCTCTGTGGTAATCAAAGGCGGGTCCGGTGGCTTTGTCTGTCGTTTGTCCCAAAGAAGCCAAGGATAGCATGATTCCGAACAAGCCAAGGCATACAATTTTGACCATTTTGAAGGATTTTTCGCCTTGAAGATAGGTAAAAACGCAAAGTGACAAAATTTCTCAGGCCTTTTGTAAGATGTATAAAAAATGCTACCTTTGCGGCGCTAAAAGATTCAGCATCGGATGGACTTGGCTGCACTATTTAGCATCAAATGAGAGCATAACATCACATATCAAACCCACATTGGCCAGTTGACCCAATGTACCTACGGGAAAATCATGTTCTTAACTCTTCAACGCATTATTCAATCAATCATAAAATCAAACAATAAAATAAACAACGATGGCAGATTTACGTTATCAACGAAACTTTGGTATTGCCGCTCACATCGATGCCGGTAAAACCACTACCACCGAACGTATATTGTATTATACGGGGGTGAACCACAAAATCGGAGAGGTGCACGAAGGGGCCGCTACGATGGATTGGATGGCACAGGAACAAGAAAGAGGTATTACCATTACTTCTGCTGCCACCACTTGCTTTTGGAATTTTCCTACCGTACAGGGACAAAAAGGTGCTGATACCAAGCAATATAAATTCAACATCATTGACACGCCCGGCCACGTGGATTTTACCGTGGAAGTGGAACGTTCTTTGCGCGTATTGGATGGATTGTTGGCATTGTTCTGTGCGGTATCAGGCGTAGAGCCTCAATCTGAAACCGTTTGGCGTCAGGCGAACCGTTACAAAGTTCCTCGTATTGGATTCGTGAATAAAATGGATCGCAGCGGTGCTGATTTCTTGAATGTAGTAAAACAAGTAAAAGAAATGCTAGGAGCTAAAGCGGTTCCTTTGCAATTGCCCATCGGTGCAGAAGATAATTTCAAAGGCGTGGTGGATTTGATTACCATGAAAGGAATCATCTGGGACGATTCAACTCAAGGAATGACTTATCAAGAAGTACCCATTCCTGCAGACATGGTAGACGAAGTAAATGAGTGGAGACAGCACTTGGTAGAAGCCGTAGCTGAATACGATGATAAACTATTAGAAAAATTCTTTGATGATCCCAATAGCATTACAGAAAATGAAATGCACGAAGCCATCCGTAAAGCGGTGATTGATATCTCTATCATCCCTATGATGTGTGGTTCTTCATTTAAGAACAAAGGCGTGCAAACAGCTTTGGATGCGATTTGCCGCTATCTGCCAGGTCCTTTGGATATTGAAGCAGTAAAAGGTACCAATCCGGATAATGGAGAAGAATTGGAGCGCAAGGCAGATGCAAAAGAACCATTTGCAGCTTTGGCATTCAAAATCATGACCGATCCTTTTGTGGGACGTCTTGCATTCTTCAGAGCCTATAGCGGACATTTGGATGCAGGTTCTTACGTTTTGAATACCAGAACAGGTAAAAAAGAGCGTATCAGCCGTATCATGCAGATGCATGCAAACAAACAAAATCCTATTGATTTTATCGAAGCAGGAGATATTGGTGCGGGTGTTGGATTCAAGGATATCAAAACCGGAGATACACTTTGTGATGAAAGCCATCCAATCGTGTTGGAAGCCATGACTTTCCCTGATCCCGTAATCTCGATTGCAGTGGAGCCAAAAACACAGGCGGATGTAGACAAAATGGGTATGGCCATTGCCAAATTGGTAGAAGAGGATCCAACCTTGCGTGTGCGTACGGACGAAGAAACGGGTCAAACGATTTTGAGTGGAATGGGAGAATTGCACTTGGAAATTATCGTGGACAGGATGAAGCGTGAGTTTAAAGTAGAAATCAACCAAGGTGCTCCGATGGTGGCTTACAAAGAAGCCTTCAGGGTATCTGTTGAGCACAGAGAAACATATAAGAAACAAACGGGTGGTAGAGGTAAATTTGGTGACATCGCATTTGAAATCGGGCCAGCTGATGAAGCTTGGCTGAAGGAAAATCCGTTGGGTGGCATGCAGTTTGTAAATGAAATTTTTGGAGGAAGTATCCCCAAGGAATTCATTGCGCCTATCATCAAAGGGTTTACTTCCAGTATGACTTCAGGTGTACTAGCAGGGTATCCAATCGTTGATATGAAGGTTAGAATTTTTGATGGTAGCTACCATGATGTGGATTCTGATGCAATTTCATTTGAATTGTGTGCGAAGCAAGGTTTCCGTGAAGCAGGTCGCAAAGCGAAGCCTGTATTGTTGGAGCCTATCATGAAAGTGGAAGTGTTGACGCCAGACCAATACATGGGTGATGTAACCGGTGACTTGAACCGTCGTCGCGGTATGTTGGAGGGTATGGACAGCAAGCATGGAGTACAAGTAATCAAAGCAAAAGTTCCTTTGAGCGAAATGTTTGGTTATGTAACCCAATTGCGTTCTTTGTCTAGTGGTCGCGCCACTTCAACCATGGAATTTAGTCATTACGCTCCAGCTCCAAATAATGTGGCAGAAGAAGTAATTGCTAAATCAAAAGGTAAAATGAAAGTAGATGAGTAATCTCATTTGATTCATATTAAAAAGTCCTGTTCTTTGAACAGGACTTTTTTTATGTCATTATCCAACAGGTTATTTCCTGATAAAACGTATCATGGCATCCATCAAATCGATGGAAATGGGTATCGTGATGTCATTGTAACTTTCGATGTTGTCGTTTTTATTGTCTGATACGATTTTTAAAATATGGTTCATTTTTTTGATGACTACAAATTGTGCGGCAGGTTTGGCTGCTGCCAATAATTGGGCATCTTTCAAAGATACTTGTATATCATTGTCTCCCTGCAATATCAAAGTCGGTATCTGTAGTTTTTGAATCTCCACTGCAGGATCATATTTAAACCAGCTGATCAAATAGGGTTGCACACTTGGCCTGAACAATGAGTACAATAGCAGGTTGACGTTTTTTACGGTCAATCCTCTCTCTAGGCTATCCAGAATTGGGAAGGCAATGTCTTTTATTTGTTGTGGTTGAGGGGACAATTGTTCCCGAATCAAATTGACGGCTGATTTACCAGCGCCTGATATAGAGATATATTTATCGGCAAGCCCTTTGGCCGCCAACATCCCAATGAGGGATCCTTCACTGTGCCCGGCAACGATGACCTGGGTGAATCGGCTGTCTGCTCGTAGCAATCGTATCCAATTGGTTACATCCTTTACATAATCTTCAAAGCGCAGGTCTTCTTCTTTGACCATAGCCGATTGACTGCCTGCGATGCCTCTCTTGTCAAATCTTAGAGAGGCAATGCCAGCTTGTGCCAAGCTGTGGGCCATCTGCAGTAAACTGTTATTCTTCATCATTGGATTGTTGCCGTTTCTGTCTGTTGGTCCTGAACCAGCAATGATCAAAACAACGGGCCCTTTTGAAAAGGACTGAGGAACGGTAACGGTGCCCAAAATACTACCAGTATAGGTGTGCAGCGTGATGGGTGATTCAACAAAACTTGTATCGGTTGTGTCGAAAGCAAACGCATGTGTCTGCAAAAGAACCAGTAGAAGGCCAACTATTTTTGGAATGCGCATATTGTTTTTTTTAAAATAAAGGTACACATCCCTCTACTGATTTTGATTGTTTTCTTGATGAATGGCTGTCTTTTACCATTGGAGGTACAATATATTGACTGTTGTTTTGCCCATAAATGACCAATGAAAAGAGTGCCCATTGAAAATGTTTTAATCATTGATATAGAAACCGCTTCGGCTTTTCCGAATTTTGAATCAATGGATGTTGCCTGGAAAAATCTTTGGTATGAGAAAGTAAAAAGACAATTAACAGAATCAGAAACTGCAGCTACTTTTTATGGTAAGCGGGCGGCTGTAATGGCTGAATTTGGAAGGATTGTTTGCATTGGTATAGGACAATGCAGCGTAGAGAAAGATTTGAATGTAACTACAATGCTGTTTTGTGATTCAAACGAGAAACAGCTTTTGAAAAATTTTCTTGCAGCATTGAATCAATTGCCACTAAAGCAATGGCGATTTGCCGGACACAATATCAGGGAATTTGACATACCCTTTATTTGCAGAAGGTTGTTGATTCATGGTTTGCCGATTCCGGATTGCATTAATTTGCAAGGAGTCAAGCCCTGGGAGAATCCCCTGATTGACACTTTTCAATATTGGCGTTTTGGAGATTATAAGCATTTCACATCCCTAGCATTGTTGGCAAAAACGTTGGGTTTGCCCAACGCCAAAGAAGATATGGATGGGAGTATGGTAGGGGCTTTGTTTTGGGAAAAAGATCCGATTCAGCAAGCACTCAATATGCAAAGAATTGCTGCTTATTGTCAAAAAGATGTATGGACAACAGCACAGATTGTATATAGATTGATGCCATAAAAAAAGCTACCAAATGGTAGCTTCGAATAGATCATGAATTAAATCAGGAATTGTTTTTAGGATTAAAAATTTCATCCAATACACTGGCCAGCCGGATGCCTCCTATAACCAATTCTTTTTTGATGATGTCGACATTGTTGTCAATGTAATTTTTATCTAAGTAATTGTTTTGAAAATTATACACTGCATCCAAATAAGTCCTGGATTCATAAATCCATTTGAGTTCATTTATTTTTCTATAGGCTGCGATCTGGTCTTTGGATAATGCATTGTAATAATGCATGCAGGTATCAAAATTTATTTTTTTAAAATCAAGAATTTGTCCATCCCAAACGCTGTGCAGATTGCCAGATAGAAAAGGAGAATTGATGTTGATGCTGTTTCCCCCTCTGTCTGAACCGTATCCGGTATGCAGTGGCTGGTGAATGTCTCCTACAATGTGAAAAATCAATAAGATTCTGTATTTGATGTCTTTCTTTGATAGGCCATTGGTTTTATAGTTTTTCAACTCAGTAATAGCAGAATGCAATACCGTCAATGCATTTCTTTCTAAACTGGGTACATATTTTTCATTTTTTTCAAAATCGACATAGTGCCAGGTCCTCATGTAATTATAGTAGCTGTTGCTCTTTTCTTCATCCATCCAAACTGATGCCTCTTCAAAGCTGGTCTTTCCTAAGAATTGTTGTACAATTTTACGAGTAGAATCATCCAGTAGAGCATAAGCTACTTTCGCGGTCAATTCATGTCCCGTTTTTCCCCAGGCAAGTGTTTTTTCTGCTGTGCCTACCACTATCAACAGCGCAAGCAGCAAAGTCGAGCATACATTTTTCATTGAGATAAATTTTCACGAAGCTACTATTAATAATGCAGCTATAATATATTAATAAATAGTTATATATTATTAAATTATTTTGGGTATAACTAATTTCGCAGAGAACTGATTAATTCGTTTAAATTGCGTCCCTTAACTTATATCTACTCATGATGAATCCCAAGTCAGGCCTATTGAGTTTGATGATTGCATTGGTTTTTTCAAGTACTACCTTTGCTCAAGAAAACTCAACAAATCAGGCCAACCCAATCGCTTCTTCGGATACCACTATCAGCGAAGAAGGAAAAGAAAATATCCTTGACAACATTCCCATTGTTTCACTCGACGAATCAGATGGCCAGGATGGGAGTGCCCAAAATATTTCTGGTCAAATCAATTCAGGAAGAAATCCATTTGTCAATGCTGCTGCATTTAATTTCAACGTGGTTCGTTTTAGAACCAGAGGATATGATGCAGATTTATACAACACCTACATCAATGGGGTGTCAATGGAAAATCTAGACAATGGTTTCACCCCTTTCGGACTTTGGGGCGGGTTGAACGATGTGTTGCGAAACAAACAAAATGCATACGGGCTTCAATCGAATCTATTTTCGTTTGGAGCAATGGGTGGTGCTACCAATATTGATGCCAGAGCATCGAAACAACGCAAGCAAACAAGTATCGGTTTTGCAGTATCGAACAGGAATTATTCTAATCGGTTAAGCATCACACATTCCACCGGATTCAATAGCAAAGGATGGGCCTTTAGTTTTTCAGGCTCACGCCGTTGGGCAGATCAAGGGTTTGCTGATGGTACATTCTATGATGGTTGGTCTAGCTACATTGGAATTGACAAAAAAATAAATGCCAATCATCTATTGTCTTTCATTGCGTTTGCCACACCTACTTCCAGCGGGCGCCAAGGGTCATCAGTACAAGAAATGTTAGACCTTGCTGGCACCAATTTTTACAATCCTTATTGGGGATACCAAAATGGAGTAAAAAGAAATTCGAGTGTTGCTAAAACTTTTCAACCCGTTAGCATACTTACACATGAATGGAAGATTAGTAAGACTACTACTTTATTAACGGCAGCTTCTTATACGTTTGGTGACAGAAGCACTACCGGTTTGGATTGGTACAATGCACCCGATCCAAGACCGGATTATTACAGATATTTACCCAGCTACCAGGACGATCCGTTGATTCGTCAACAAGTATATGATGCATTGAAAAATGACATCAATAAGCGTCAAATCAACTGGGATGCTTTGTATACTGCCAACTATGGCAACTACGAAAGAATCAATGATGTAAATGGTATTATTGGCAATTCCTATGCAGGCAGAAGGTCTCTTTATATTGTAGAAGAGCGTGTAACGCATACCAATAAACTTAATTTCAATACGACCCTGAATGCAGTAATCAACAAGCACATCAGTATTGTTGCAGGGTTGAGCTACGAAAACCAGCACAATCAGTATTACAAAAAAGTAAATGATTTATTAGGTGGTGAATTTTATGTTGATTTGAACCAATTTGCGGAAAGAGATTTCCCCACCAATCCATTTGCGGGTCAAAATGATGCCAATACGCCCAACCGAATTGTAAAAGTAGGAGACAAGGTGGGTTACAATTATGATATCAATATACAGCGTGCAACCGGTTGGATTCAAACCAATGTAAAATTACATGCACTTGATTTCTTTGTGGGGGCTGAAAATTCCTATACCAATTTTTGGAGAGTA
>CANGBQ010000071.1 GCA_947451985.1 Chitinophagaceae bacterium
CATGAAGGGATTCACGAATATGATTGGCCAAAGTACCTACAAAAGGCAGGGATGCTTTTTCAAATAACAACAATCCTTCTGCATCTGAAATCCTTTGTTTGTCCTTTACTTTTTGAGCAATTTTCCGAAGATCCTGATCAGGAGTATTTTCAATTAAAAGATCGATTGTGTCCACCTTACAAAATTTTACTGCAAAGGTACGAGGATTCAATAAGTATACAGGGGAATTTAATAACAGACCATTGAAAAGAGCAGGTAAGGCTTTGTTCAATATTAAATAAATTTGATATCTTCAAACCCTCATCGATCACCTAAAACATGTTTATGAATATCAGAACAAGACTTACTTTAATGAGTTTTTTTCAGTTTTTTGTTTGGGGGGCTTGGTTGATTACCATTGGCACCTATTGTTTCAATGCAAAAGGCTGGACAGGCGCTCAATTTGGAGCTATTTTTTCTACACTCGCACTCTCTTCTCTGTTCATGCCTGCTCTTACCGGTATCTTGGCTGATAAGTGGATCAATGCAGAAAAGCTTTACGGTATCTTGCACATTTGCTACGGTTTGATATTGTTTTATGTACCTTCAGTGACAGATCCCAATTCACTGTATTTTGTGATTTTTGCGGCGATGATCTGCTACATGCCTACTATTTCTCTTTCTAATTCTATTGCCTACAATATTTTAAAAAACAACCATTACGATGTGGTAAAGGTATTCCCACCCATTCGGGTATGGGGGACTATTGGCTTTATTGCTGCCATGTGGATAACCAACCTCACCGGAAGCAAGGCCAATGCCAATCAATTTGTCATTGCCGGGGTAGGTGCCATCGTACTTGGAATTTATTCATTTAGCTTGCCCAAATGTCCTCCTCAAAAAACCATTTCAAAGGATGCCACTTTATTTGAACAACTAGGATTGACAGCTTTCAAATTATTTGCCAGCTATAAAACAGCTTTGTTTTTCATTTTTTCTATGTTTTTGGGAGCGGCATTGCAGTTGACAAATATGTACGGAGATTCTTTCTTGGATGATTTTAAAAATGTCCCTGCCTATGCAGATTCGTTCGTGGTCAAATATTCTACCATCATCATGTCTATTTCGCAGATTTCAGAAACGGTATTCATATTGACCATTCCTTTTTTCTTGAAGCGATTTGGCATTAAAAACGTAATACTGTTTTCAATGATGGCATGGGTACTTCGTTTTGGATTGTTTGCTTATGGAAATCCATCAGACGGTTTGTGGATGATCATCGTGTCTTGTATCGTATATGGTATGGCATTCGACTTTTTTAATATTTCTGGATCCTTGTTTATTGAAACGACTACCGATTCCAGTATTCGATCCAGCGCGCAAGGGCTCTTTATGATGATGACCAATGGGGTAGGTGCTTATTTAGGAAGTAAGGTCAGCGGCTATGTAATTGACACTTATTTTGTTGCCGATGGGCTGAAGAATTGGCACAATATATGGTTGTCTTTTGCGGCCTATTCTCTGGTAATTGGAATTGCTTTTGCATTGATGTTTAAACACCAGCATGATCCCAAAGCCCTGGACAAAATTCAGCATTAAGAATAAAGTAGATACACATAAAAAAAACGCTCTGTATGACAGGGCGTTTTTTTATTAATTGCTGTAGCAAATAGGTTTATTTCAATGCATCAATTTTCTTTACAAAATTGGCTTTGGGTTGTGCACCTACCAACTTGTCAACCACTTGACCTCCTTTGATAAATAAAATCGCAGGAATGCTGGTAATGCCATAGTTCATAGAGATTTGAGGATTGTGATCTACATTCACTTTTCCGATTTTTACAGTGCCTGCGTAGTCTTTGGAAAGTTCTTCGATAACTGGTCCGATGGCTCTGCAAGGTCCGCACCATTCTGCCCAAAAGTCAACTACTGATAACTTATCTGAATCCAATACTTCAGATTTAAAATTTGCGTCTGTGAATTCTAGTGCCATAATTATGTTTTTTGTGTATTAAAGTCTTCGCAAATGTATGACCATTATTAATATTCTGAAACAATGACATATCCACATCCTGAGAACAATGAAAAATCACCAAAAAGTCAGTAGCGTCCGCTATGCTGTCAGGACTGTCACGTCGATATTTTGGTGGTTGTGTAAAAACAGGGACATTTCATCGTTCATGGTAAAGCCTCTTTCCAAAGTAGTTAAGCTGATTTTTCTTTCTTGTATTCTATCGACAATATTAAATTTAATACTGGTTTTACCCGGGTGATGCTGAATATTATTGTCGATGAAGGAAATCATTGCTTCATCCAGGAATTGGGGAGAGATATCCAGAATAATTTGCTTGGTCAAAGTCGTTTTTACGCTATCGAGCAAATGTAATTTTGAAATTTTAAATTCATACTGATCCGTATTGAATCGTTGCTTAAAACCGCCTTCAATGAATACAATTCTTCCCTTTTCCAGGTAATTATTGTATTTGACATAATCTTCCCCCCACAACATAAATTCGGCTTTCCCACTAAAATCTTCCAAGTGCATCACCCCAAAGTTTTTTCCGGTTTTGGTAAGCCGATGCTGTCCATCAATCACCAGGCCTGCCATCCTAAAAGGCCTGGATAGTGGAGGAATGCCAGGCGTATTTTTCACCTCTGTGAAATCATTTAACGGGGTGAATTTGTAATGCGTCAGTTCAAACTTGAAATTATCCAAAGGGTGACCACTCATATACATGCCAGTCACTTCTTTTTCATAATCGAGTTGTTCAATCAATTGCCACGCCGGGCAGGGGGGCAGTTTGGGGACAATGATGTCTGGCATCTGCATTTCTCCAAAAAGTGTGTTGGCTGTACTGGAGGCTTGTGTTTGAAACACTGAACCAAACTTGACAATTTTTTCAAGGGAAGAAGTATCACCGGGAGCCTGAAATAGATATTGTGCACGATGGTACTGTTCAAAACAATCAAAAGCACCACTGTACACCAAGTTTTCAATGGACTTCTTGCTCACAGACCTCAAATTCACTCGTTTTACCAAGTCGAAAATATCTTTGAAAGGTCCATTTTTACCTCTGTCTTCTATGATGCAATCGATGGCCGCTTCCCCGACACCCTTAATACCACTAAAACCAAAACGAATCTCTCCCTTTTTATTGACAGCAAAACCATTATTGGATTCATTGATGTCTGGCCCGAGCACCGTAATGGACATGCGTTTGCATTCTTCCATGAAGAAGGTTATTTTATCAATACTGCCGGCGTGATTGAGCACAGCCGCCATGTATTCACTTGGATAGTGGGCTTTTAAGTAAGCCGTCTGGTATGCTACAAAAGCATAGCATGTAGAATGCGATTTATTAAAGGCATATTGCGCAAAAGCTTCCCAGTCATTCCAGATTTTTTCAAGCACTTCAGCTGGATGACCTTTTGCGGTAGCACCTTCAACAAATTTTACCTTCATGTTGTTAAGGGTAGCTATTTGCTTTTTACCCATGGCTTTTCGGAGCACATCGGCATCCCCTTTGCTAAAGCCACCTAATTTTTGTGACAGCAACATGACCTGCTCCTGGTATACGGTAATGCCATACGTTTCCTCTAGGTACTCCTTCATTTCAGGGACATCGTAGGTGACGATTTCACGACCATGTTTTCTGGCGACAAATTTCGGTATATACGCCATGGGGCCTGGTCGGTACAAGGCGTTCATGGCTATCAAATCATCAAACTTATCCGGCTTGAGTTCGCGCAGGTATTTTTGCATGCCCGCACTTTCAAACTGAAACGTTGCATTCGTGTCGCCTAATTGATAGAGTCGATAGGTTTGTTCGTCGTCCAATGGAATGTTATCGATGTCAATCGAAACACCGTGATTTTCTTTGATCAAACCAAGAGCGGTTTTGATAATACTCAGGGTCTTTAAACCCAAAAAGTCCATCTTAATAACACCTGCCTCTTCAATGGTGCCTCCTTCAATTTGGGTGAGCCACAAATCCGATTCTTTGGAAGTTGCTACCGGAATCAAATCGGTGAGGTCTTTAGGAGCAATAATGATACCAGCGGCATGTATGCCCGTATTGCGTACTGATCCTTCTAAGATTTCAGCCTCATGTAAAATGGTGCTCAACAAATCTTTTCGGTTGTATACCTCTCTTAATTTTTTTACATTTTCAAAGTCTTCTGCAACCAATTGTTCTTTTTCCTCCAATGATTTTTCATCTCCTTTGGCTTCTTTGATGGTAAGGGGCGCATGTAGCAATCTTTTTAGAACAATTCCAGGTTTTTCAGGAACCAATTTGGACAAAGCCCGGCTCTCGGCAAGGGGTAAATCCATCACCCTGGCTACATCGGCAATACTGCTTTTGGCGGCCATGGTACCATAGGTAATAATTTGTGCTACTTGATTTTTTCCATATTTGTCTACGACATAATCAATCACTTTTTGCCTTCCCTCATCGTCAAAATCCGTATCAATATCGGGCATTGATTTTCTTTCCGGATTTAAAAAACGCTCAAACAGCAAATTGTATTTGATGGGATCAATGTTGGTAATCCCAATGCAATAAGCTACGACACTTCCGGCTGCAGAACCCCTTCCAGGGCCTACAAACACGCCAATTTCGCGCCCGGCTCTGATAAAATCACTGACAATCAAAAAGTATCCGGCAAATCCCATTTTCTCAATGACACCCAATTCAAACTGGATGCGTTCTTCCGTTTCCGGTTGCAGGATTTGATATCTCTTTTTTGCGCCCGCCCAAGTAATACTGGCGAGGTATTCATCTTGAGTTTTGAAATTCGAAGGCACCACAAAGTGGGGGAGTAGAATATCTTTTTTAAGATCCAGGTATTCTACTTTGTCAACGATTTCATTGGTATTGTCAATCGCCTGGGGTAAATCTTTGAAGACCTCACTCATTTCTTGTGTGGTCTTGAAATAAAATTGATCATTGGGAAAAGCGAAGCGCTTGTTCTTAGCCAATACGTCATCATCAGAAAATTCTCTTAATGCAGGGGTACTTTGCTTTTCTCCGGTATTGATACACAATAAAATATCATGGGCATTAAAATCTTTCTGATCTACATAGTGACTGTCATTGCTGGCAATCACTTTGACATTGTATTTTTTGGCAAAACGCAACAGCACTTCATTGATCTTGTCTTGTTCAGGCATGCCATGGCGTTGCAATTCAACATAGTAGTCTTCTTGAAAGATATTCAACCACCATTTGAATTCGTTTTCGCCTTCCTCTTCACCCTTTTTCATAATGGTTTGAGGAACCAATGCCCCAAGGCAGCAGGTTGTCGCAATCAAGCCTTCATGATATTGATGGATAAGCGACTTGTCAATCCTTGGATATTTGGAATACATTCCCTCAATGTATCCGAGGGAAGTCAGCTTGACTAAGTTTTTATAACCGATTTCATTTTTAGCAAGTAAAATCTGGTGGTGCCTGGGATCGCGTTCTTCTTTGCTAAAAGTTTTGCGTGTTCGGTCTTGCGTAATATAAAATTCACAACCGACTATCGGTTTGACCAAAGGCTTCCCGTTGGCATCTACATGACGATAGGCTTCTTTTACAAATTCAAAAGCACCGAACATGTTTCCATGATCGCTGATCGCCAATGCGGGCATTCCATCAGTGATGGCTTTTTTATACAGATTTTTAATAGAGGCTGCGCCATCTAATAAAGAATACTGCGTGTGAACATGAAGATGACTGAATTTCATGGGTGCCACTTCGTCTATTAATACCAAGTACCTGTAAATGAAATCGAATTGGTACCGCTGGTGATGGTCGCAGTGGTAAGGTAGCCAGTCTTTAAATCGTCAATTTTAAATGCCACTTTCCCAATTAGATCATCGGCACTGAAAGGCGTGTCGGCATCATATATGGCCACATAATAGGTAGTCGTTGTATTGGGGACGATATAAGGACTAGAAAGGGTCCAAGCAAATGGCAATTGTGAAGAAGGCACATCTGTAATATATGTCGTGCTGCCATCATACAAAACAGCTCCGCTGGCATCTTCAATATTGAAATATACATCCGGATCCGATCCAATATCCCAACTGGTACTGTAGGATATTTGTCCGATGGTCACGGCATTGATTTTAAAATTATTATAGGTAGGGGCAGGAGGAGTAGGACTGCTTTTTTTACAAGCACTGAAACTTACTAGTACAATGAACAGAAACATTGCATTGAATACTTTTGGCATTTGATAATGTTTAGAGGGTTTATTGATTTGATATTCCGGATAAAAGTAATAAAAATTACAGCGTAATTATGATTATGTTAACAAGTTAATCAACTCATTGAAAAGCCATGTTTTATAACTTCTTTTTCATTGGTTTTCAAGTTGATTCTGACCCACAGATGAATCTTTTCAATGAGGTAAAACAAATTGATTTAATTTTGTCATTCATTCGAATGGCTTCTTTTTTCGGCTATTTGAACAATGAATTTTCGGTCCATGTATATCCAAACTGTAGAAAAATATCTTTTCCTGGTACTGTTGCTGTGCATCGGGTCTTCCACAATGGCACAAAACAGCCGGACTTATCTTTCTGCCCCTAAAAAAGTCAGCGATTTGCAGTTTATTGAAAATATTGAGCTGACCCCAACCGATCGTTCTACACATACCATTGCAGGAGCCTCTTCGATCAATATTCCTTCAACGGACACCCTTTCTTCAGATTCATTCGATGAGCGTAATCATGAAATTGAAAGCCTTGCTTCGATTCAATTCAAGTATGCACAGCTTTTGAATATAGAAGTTGAATCTACAAGCCCTGTTTCTTTGTACCGATTCGTTGACCAATGGTGGGAAACCCCTTATCAATATGGCGGCTCTACATCGAGTGGCATTGATTGCAGTGCTTTTTCAGCCAAACTTCAAGACGAATTGTTCCAATATCATTTGCCTAGAACAGCCCAGGAACAATACAGTATGTGCAATATGATTGACTCAGCAAACGCTAGGCAAGGGGATCTGGTTTTCTTCAGCACCACCAGAAAAAGCATCAGTCACGTAGGTGTTTACCTGGCAAATGGGTATTTTGTTCATGCCAGTACGAGCATGGGAGTGATTATCAGTAATTTGGATGAAGCATACTACCACAAAAGATTTAGAGGCTTTGGCCGATTCAATCCCGAAGCAGAAAAGAATTCTACTGCGGAAGAAATTACTTCTGAATAAAACGCTGCAGGTTCACGTAAAATGCTGGATCTATCTGAATGCCTGATTCCTGACCCACCAAACGGAATGATTTCCAATGTTCACTGGGCCTAATCCAAACTGGCTTGGAGTTGTCTCCTACATATATTTTGATGGGCATGTTCAAACCCGGGACAGCCTGGCTCCATTTATAAAAGATACGCCCCTGTTGATTCATGTACTCCAAAGTTGGAATCTGAATGGTTCTGAGGTATTGATCAAAAACTTTTGAGAAATCTATTTTTGAAAATCGACAGATGTACCGTTCAATTTGTTGGGAGGTAACGGTTTGGTGGTAAAAAGTTTTATTCAAACCTATCAGCATTTTTCTAAACAAAGAGTCGTTGTTCATGATCTGCCTTATAAGATGGATCATATTGGCACCTTTGTAATACATATCTCCGCTACCTTCTTTATTGACGCCATAATCAGCAATAATAGGAATGTCGTTTCGAATGTTTTTTCTCAATCCAATCAGGTAATCACTGCCTGCTGCTTTTCCAAAATAATATTCGGTGAACAGCACTTCGCTATAGTTGGTAAACCCTTCGTGCACCCACATATCGGCAATATCTTGAGTGGTGATGTTGTTCGCAAACCACTCATGGCCGCTTTCATGCACAATGATAAAATCCCATTTGAGTCCCCAGCCACTGCCCGACAAATCCCTGCCCAAATAACCATTTTTAAATTTATTGCCATAGGCAATCGCACTTTGGTGTTCCATTCCTAAATGGGGGGATTGAACCAGCTTATATCCGTCTGCATAGAATGGATAAGGGCCGAACCAAAATTCAAAAGCTTTCATCATTTTAGGTGCATCAGCAAATTGAATCTTGGCTTTCTCAAGATGATCTTCCAATACCCAGTAATCCATTGAAAGATCGCCTTTCAATCCGGCATAATTTTCAGCAAAATGAACATATTTACCAATGTATGGGACAAGTGTATAATTGTTGATGGGGTTCACTACTTTCCAGCTATAACAAATCAAACCATTTCCCATTTTACGAGTAGCGATTAATCTGCCATTGCCGATGCCCACCAATGTGTCAGGAACAATGATGTGCAATTCGGCTCCTTCATTGGGTTCATCCAGCTGTATGTCTTTGCAAGGATACCAAGCACTTGCCCCCAATCCCTGACAGGCCACTGACATCCAAGGATTCATATGGGCATCTCGTTTCCAAATCCAACCACCCTCCCAAGGTGGATTGACGGCTTCCTTTGGGCGGCCATGATAATATACAGTGATTGATTGTCGAATACCTTTAGAGAGGGTGGCTACA
>CANGBQ010000072.1 GCA_947451985.1 Chitinophagaceae bacterium
ATACCTGTTCGATTACAATTCACTCAACTTAAAAGTCTCTTTCACCCGAATGCCTTTTTCGGTTTGTTGCAAGGTGCAGCACTCAATCTGAGGATCGTGTTCAAAAAACAAGACATAATCTTGTTCAACAGCCTCGGTTAAGAAGGATTTTTTTTCTTGTAAGGTCGTTAAGGGGAACATGTCATATGCCATTACATATGGCAATGGAATGTGCGCTGCAGAAGGCAACAGGTCTGCCATAAATACTACCGTTCTTCCTTTGTACTGGCATTTTGGTAGCATCATGGCGTCTGTGTGTCCATAGGCCTGTAGAATAGACAGACCAGTTGGTAGGTTGCTTTCATTTCCTTCCAGGAATTTCAATTGGCCGCTTTCATGTATCGGTAAAATATTTTCTTTCAAAAAGGAAGCCTTTTCTCTTTCGTTGGGTTGGGTAGCCCATTTCCAATGTCTTTCGTTGCTCCAATAAACAGCTTTTTCAAAAGCGGGAATCAACTTTTCGCCCGCTCGAATAATACTGCCGCCACAATGATCAAAATGCAAATGGGTTAAGATGACATCTGTTATGTCGCTTCTGTGGTATCCCAGTTGTTTCAAGGATTTATCCAATGTATCTTCTCCGTGAAGGTAATAATGACCGAAAAATTTAGCGTCTTGTTTGTCTCCGATGCCATTGTCAATCAATATCAGCCGGTCACCGTCTTGTGCCAGCATACAACGGAGCGCCCAGGTGCACATATTGTTTTCGTCGGGCGGATTGAGTTTAATCCAGATGCTTTTGGGAACCACTCCAAACATGGCTCCGCCATCTAATTTAAAATATCCGGTATCAATGGTGTGTAATTGCATATACTATTCAAGAATTTTATTTTGTTTGTACTGGGCCATTAACAGCCCAACCAGACCAATCACAAAAAATACAATCAAAGCCAGCACTGAATTTCTTTGAGAGCCTGTCAGCTCTGTGATGTATCCAAAACTAAACATGCCAATTACAATGGCTATTTTTTCTGTCACATCGTAAAAGCTGAAGAAAGAAGTATTGTCGTGTGTTTCCGGCATGAGTTTGCTGTAAGTGCTTCTGCTCAAGGTTTGGATACCTCCCATTACAAAACCTACCACAGAGGCCAGTAGGTAAAACTCATTGATACCTTTTGTGGGAAGCAAATAGCCTCCAATGCAAAGCAAAATCCATACCATCACACAAACAATCAGCGTTTTGAAATTTCCCCATCTTTCAGACAAGGCCGATGTTCCAATAGCCCCCGGAATGGCGATGATTTGTATGATGAGAATGGAGATGATCAAATTGGTGGTGGGTATTTGTAGCTCTTTTGTTCCGTATAGGGTAGCGGCTAGCATCACCGTTTGAACCCCCATGTTGTAAAAGAAAAATGAAAACAAGAAACGTTTTAACACAGACAAGTGAATCAGCTGTCGCCATACTTTAGCCAATTCTTTGTATCCATTCGTTAGCAAGTTGTTCTGATTGGGATATCCAACGGGTGTACTATTAGGCAGACGACTCAACGAAAACTGACCAAATCCCCACCACCAAATTCCAACAAGCAGAAAACAAATTCGATATTGAATAGTCGACTCAGCATCACCGCCAATCAAACTAGGAACAAATACAAACACGAAACATATGATTTGCAGAATCACACTGCCTATATAGCCCATGGCAAATCCTTTGGCACTCACTCGGTCTCTGTCTTGAGGAGCGGCAATTTCTGGCAAGAAGGAATTGTAAAAAACCAAACTTCCCCAAAATCCAATACAGGCTACCACCATCGCACCAATTCCAAGGAGTAGATGGTTTTTGTCTTCAAAAAAGAAAAGCAAAGCGCATCCAATACTACCCATGGTTAGGAAAAAATTCATAAAACTTTTCTTATTGCCTTTGTAATCTGCTACAGAGGACAACAAGGGAGAAATAATAGCTACTACAATAAAAGCCACTCCCAATGCATAGTTGTACAGCGCCGTATTTACATAGTGTCTTCCCAAAAAAGAGATCTCGTTGCTGCCATCTTCCGATTTCGTAATGGCTTCATAATAAGCAGGGAAAATGGTAGACGTGATGACCAGATTGTAAACAGAGTTGGCCCAGTCGTACATAGCCCAACCATTGATGACTTTTTTGGAAGCAGTTTGCATATCAGTATTTTGAGTACTGAAAATACTACATCCGCAACAAATATTCTAGAAAACAATAGGAAGATTACAGCAAGCCCGTGTATAGCATCACCAAAATGACTGCACCCAACAGTATCCGATAGACTCCCCAAATTTTAAATCCATGCTTTTGTAAAAAGCCAATAAAAAACCGAATGGCAAGCAATGCTACGACAAATGCTACTAGATTGCCAATGGCAAGCTGTTTGATTTGTTCGGGTTGAAACGGGCCATGGTTTGTATAATATTGATAAAGTTTGTAAGTGGTTGCGGCGAACATGGTTGGAACAGCCAAAAAGAAAGAGAATTCAGCTGCGGCTGCACGGGTCAGGCGAAGGCTCATACCGCCGATAATGGTAGCAGCACTTCTGCTGAGGCCGGGAAACAACACGGCAAGGCATTGATACAATCCAATTTTAAAAGCCGTTAAGGGTTTGATGTCTTCTTCAGCATCGATGGTGTGGACTTTAAAAAGATTGTCGATGAATAAAAATACAATACCTCCTGCAATCATAATGCAAGCAATGATGGCAGGCTTCTCTAGAATTCCTTCAATGATGTCGTTGAATAATTTTCCAAAGACGAGGGCAGGCAGGACGGCTATGAGTAGCTTAATATAGAACCCGATGTTCTTCACATTCAAAAACTTTTTCCAATAGAGCATCACTACCGATAAGATGGCGCCCAATTGGACGGCAATCGTGAATACGCTGGCAAATGGATCGGCATCGGCGATGCCAATGAATTTTTCGGTGATGCGCATATGAGCAGTAGAAGAAATGGGCAGAAATTCCGTAAGGCCTTCTACGATTCCAATGACAATGGACTGGGCTGTATTCATGAGATAGGTATAAAAAAAGCGAAGTTAAACTTCGCTGAATGATTGTGTTTAAGCTGAATTCTTTTTCATGATGGCAAATACTTCGATCACAAAGCCAGCCACAATTAAAATGGGCGCAATGGTAATGCGGGTAGTGCTGTACACTTCAGCAGGATTGAAAACTTTTGGATCAGCGCTTTTGCCTCCGGCCATTAAAAAAAAGCCCAATCCCAGCATCAGCAATCCAACCAGCATGAGTATATAGTTTTGTTTTCCAAATAATTGATTGTTGTCCATTGTTTGTATTTTAATTGATAAAGTTATCGGCTTAGTAAAGGTCGTCCAGTTTCATTTTAAGGTACTTGATGACAGCTCTGTAGGTACTCGCCAAAGATATGGTGATGCCCACAACGATAATCGAAAGAAACAGTAAGATCAATCCTTTGTTATCGTGCAATAAACGAAAATTAGGAATGAGCCCTTCAATGATGATGATGGCAAACCATATAGCCACAATGGCAATGCCTGACGCAATCAAGCCATTCAACACAGCTCTTTGGTTGATGGGCTTGGCAATGAATCCTCTTGTGGCACCTACCATTTGCATGGTTTTGATTAAAAAGCGGTTGCTGTACATGGCCAGTCGAATGGTATTGTCGATGGAGAACACCACCAAAATGGTTAGCAGTATGGCCATGATCAGAAAAATAATACCGGCCGTTTTTACATATATGCTGATTTTGGTAACCGTTTCTGTGGGAAATTGAAACTCAGCAATCACGCCAGGATAGTTGGTTTGCAAATTGGTAGAAAGATTGTTCAAGCTGTCTTGCTGAACATAGTTTGCTTTTACATAAAAATCGATGCTTTCCGGAAGGGGGTTGTTGTTCAAAAACTGCTTCCAGGTGGTATCGTTTTCTGTATTCCATTTTTGGATGGCTATTTCTTTGGTGACATACTCCACCCGGTTGGCATAAGGCAGTGCAGAAATATACTGGACTAGGCTATCCACTTTCTTTTTGGAGGCATCTCGATTCAGATAGGCATGCACCTGTATGTTTTCTTTGAAATAGTCGCCAGTTTTCCTGAGGTTTAGAAAAAACCAACCCACAATGCCAAACAAAAAGAGCACCAATGCAATTCCAATGATTGCGTAAGCATAGGAGGGTTTACTTTTTTTACTGGAAGCTTTTCCTAATTGTGCCATTTCGATCGTTTAAGGTAATCAGTGAATGCAAACATTCCACGTTTACAAAAATACAAGTTTTTAAGTGGTTTGTTTTACTTTTGTAACCTACAAAAGATTATCAGTCAAATATATTCAGATTGCAGGAGTGGGGCTGTATTTATTTGTTAAAATCTTGTGGCATACCCTCCACCAAAGTTTGTTGGAATCGACCACCGCGCTGATCAGTCTTAATCATTTTTATAACAATCGAATGCAATGGAGTATCATTTTACCGACATAGAATCCAAATGGCAACAACGCTGGAAGGACACCAAGGCTTATGCTGTCAGTAACCAATCTGACAAGCAGCCCTATTATGTGTTGGATATGTTTCCTTATCCAAGTGGCGCAGGATTGCATGTTGGTCATCCTTTGGGTTATATTGCCAGTGACATTTACAGTCGATACAAGCGCCTCAAAGGATTCAATGTCCTACATCCGATGGGCTTCGATAGCTTTGGATTGCCAGCAGAACAATATGCCATTGAAACTGGCCAGCATCCTGCCCATACTACTGAAAAGAATATTTCCAATTTCAAAAAGCAACTTGATAAAATCGGTTTTTGTTACGATTGGGAAAGAGAAGTGCGCACCAGTGACCCTTCCTATTACCGCTGGACACAATGGATTTTTCTGCAGCTATTCAGTAGTTGGTTCAATCCTGCCAATAAAAAAGCGGAGCCCATCAATACTTTAATACAGCTTTTTGAAAATTCCGGCGCTGCAGGGGTTGATAAAAAGTTATCCATTTCCTTTTCAGCAGCTGAATGGAAAGCCTTTGATGCGCAGAAAAAACAGGATATTCTCATGGATTTTCGCTTGGCTTTTTCTGCTTTTGGTGAAGTGAATTGGTGCGAACAATTGGGTACTGTATTGGCCAACGACGAAGTAATCAATGGCGTCAGTGAAAGGGGTGGTTATCCAGTGATCAAGAAAAAAATGCGTCAATGGTACCTCCGCATCACAGAATATGCTGACCGTTTGTTGGAGGGATTGGAAACGGTTGCTTTCAGCGACTCTATGAAAGAGATGCAACGCAATTGGATTGGAAAAAGCGAGGGGGCCGAACTGGATTTTGCCCTAGTTGGTCACAGCGCATCTGTAAAAGTATACACCACTCGTCCGGATACTATTTTTGGAGTCGATTTCTTGGTACTGGCTCCGGAGCATGAACTGGTGTCTACCATCACGACACCTGAACAATCAGCGTCCGTGGAAAAATACCTTGCCTATGTAAAAAGCAGAAGCGATCGCGAAAGGATGTCTGAAGTAAAACAAGTGACCGGTTGTTTTACGGGAGCCCATGTGGTTCATCCATTTACCGGTAAACAGGTTCCTGTTTGGATAGCTGAGTATGTTTTGGCAGGTTATGGAACCGGCGCCATCATGGCGGTGCCTTGCGGCGACCAGCGGGATTTTGCTTTTGCTACTCATTTCAATATTCCCATCACCAATATTATTGGCAATGCCTTTAACGGAAAAGAGGCAAATCCAACCAAGGAAGCAAAATTGGAAAATGCCGATTTTTTAAATGGCTTATTGATGAAAGATGCCATTGCAGTGGCGATTGATAAAATGGAAGCAATGGGAATGGGGCAAAGAAAGGTCAACTATAAAATGCGTGATGCCGGATTTAGCCGTCAACGATATTGGGGAGAACCTTTTCCCATTCGCTGGGAAGATGGAATGGTCATCGCCATGGAAGCAGCCCAATTGCCTTTGGAGTTGCCACATGTTGAAAAATATGGTCCCGGCCCTGAAGGAGAAGGTCCTTTGGCCAACATCGATGCTTGGCGCCATCAACAGCTCGAAACCTCTACCATGCCTGGATATGCTGGTTCATCCTGGTATTTTCTGCGATACATGGATCCTCACAATCATGAAACATTTTGCGACAGAGCCGCCAGCGATTATTGGGGACAGGTAGATGTTTATATTGGCGGCACCGAACATGCAGTGGGCCATTTGTTGTATAGCAGAATGTGGACGAAAGTATTGTTTGATTTGGGAATGATCGGATTTGATGAGCCGTTTAAAAAACTTGTCAACCAGGGCATGATTCAGGGAAGCAGTCGGTTTGTGTATCGCATCAAGGGAACCAACACTTTTGTTTCTTCAGGAATAAAGGATACGGAACAAACGGATGCCTTGCATGTGGATGTTAATTTGGTAGATGGAGTGGAATTGAATACGGAAGCGTTTAAAAAATGGAAGCCCGATTATGCGCAGGCTACGTTTGTATTAGAAGACAACAAATATATCTGCGGCACTGAAACTGAAAAAATGTCCAAGTCCAAATACAATACGGTCAACCCCGACGACTTGGTGTTGAAATATGGAGCCGACACGTTCAGGATGTATGAAATGTTTTTAGGCCCGATTGATCAAAGCAAACCCTGGGACACCAAGGGAATTGAAGGCGTTCACCGTTTTTTAAAAAAGCTCTGGCGCATGTTCAATGACGAACAAAAAGGGTCCGTTTGGAATACCGAGCAACCAACCGATGCTGAATACAAGGTCTTGCATCGAACCATTAAGAAAATCGAATCGGACACAGAGCAATTTGCTTTCAATACAGCCGTGAGTGCTTTTATGGTTTGCGTTAATGAATTGACAGACTTGCACTGCCATAAGAAAACCATACTGGAACAAGTGTTGGTATTGCTCACACCTTATGCGCCCCATATAGCTGAAGAATTGTGGAGTCAGCTGGGAAACAGTGGCAGTATCTTAGATGCTTCGTATCCGGTATTGGAAGAAAAATATTTAATAGAAACTTCCAAAGAGTACCCCATCTCAATCAACGGAAAACATCGAACAGCTATCACTATTTCTTTGGAAGCCAGTCAGGAAGCTGTCGAGGGGATGGTATTGGCCGATCCCATCGTGCAGAAATGGCTTGAAGGTAAGCCTCCTAAAAAAATCATTTTTGTCAAAGGCAAAATGGTCAATGTAGTGGTTGGATGACCCTGATGTTCGTCAGCGTTTTTCTGCAAGAATGGATGCATTTTGCCCAACTTTTAAACCAATTCCGTATTTAGTTGTATATTATGGGATAAACGCGCAAATACGTTATTTTTACAGACAAAATCTACTCGCAACTCATGGATATTCAAGCCGGTGAACTGCTTCGTCAAATCAATAGTCCAGCCGATTTAAAAAACTTGGACAAAGATCAAATGCAACAGGTTTGCAATGAATTGCGTCAATACATCATTGATGTCGTGAGTGTGTATGGTGGCCATTTTGGTGCCAGTTTGGGTGTAGTAGAATTGTCGGTGGCATTACATTATGTATTCAATACGCCTTATGATCAGTTGGTATGGGATGTCGGTCATCAAGCATATGGACATAAAATTCTGACTGGCAGAAGAGATGCTTTTCCTACCAACAGAAAATACAATGGACTGAGTGGATTTCCGAAGAGAAGTGAAAGCGAATATGATACTTTTGGTGTTGGACATTCTTCTACTTCTATTTCAGCAGCTTTGGGAATGGCCATGGCTTCTCATTACAAAGGCGAGCACGATCGACAACATATTGCTGTGATTGGTGATGGCGCGATGACCGCCGGATTGGCTTTTGAAGCCATGAACCATGCAGGGATTGAAAAAAGCAATGTGTTGATCATTTTGAATGACAACTGCATGAGCATTGATCCTAATGTCGGTGCGCTGAAAGAGTACCTAACAGATATTACTACCTCTCATACTTACAACGAGCTAAGAGACAACGTTTGGAAAGCCTTGGGCAAATTGCCTGTGGGAAAAAACTTCAGCCGTGAAATGGCCAGCAAGTTGGAAGCAAGCTTGAAAGGAATGGTTAGCAAAAGCAGCAATCTGTTTGAAGCATTGCAATTGCGTTATTTCGGTCCTATTGATGGCCACAACATCACCAAGTTGATTGATACACTCGCCGATTTGAAAGACATAGCCGGCCCTAAGATTTTGCACATTAAAACCGTAAAAGGGAAGGGCTATGAATTGGCCGAAAAGGACCAAACCAAATGGCATGCGCCCGGATTATTCGACAAGGTTACCGGCGAAATTTTTAAAAAGACATTCGATATTCCCCAACCACCCAAATACCAAGATGTATTTGGACATACCATCATTGAATTGGCAGAAAATAATCCAAAAATAATGGGGATCACTCCTGCAATGCCTAGCGGCAGTTCATTAAAATTTATGATGGAGAAAATGCCCGATCGTGCATTTGATGTGGGCATTTGCGAACAACATGCCGTAACTTTGA
>CANGBQ010000073.1 GCA_947451985.1 Chitinophagaceae bacterium
ATAATCAAAATAATAACTGACATGTATTCTTTGTAGATGCATTACACGATTGCCAGGATATCGCTTTCTCTCATGATCAGGTAGTCTACTCCCTCAATAGAGATTTCAGTACCTGAATATTTACCGTACAAAACGGTATCGCCTGCTTTTACAGTAACAGGTTCGTCCTTTTTGCCAGGTCCGGCAGCCAAAACGGTACCACGTTGAGGTTTTTCTTTAGCAGTGTCTGGAATGATGATTCCGCCGGCAGTTTTTTCTTCAGCCGCAGCAGGTTTCACGATTACCCTGTCGTGTAAAGGAGTAATGTTTAACTTTTTTGCCATAATTGTATAGTTTGTTTTGTTGTAAAATGTTAACCCCTCTCGGGTACGCAAAGGTAGGCGAATATTGTACCAAAGCCTTTTATAGCAAAGGAGCATGAATAGTTGACATTTTTTTGCCATCTATGGCAGTCAATGGGTGGCCAGGTAAGACAAATTTTCACTTCAAAGATAATTGTGGTTGAAAAGAAGGTTGGATGCAATAAATCCTTAATTTTGAGCGGATTAAAAAGCTCTTATAGATGATCAGCAGAAGAAACATCCGGGTGAAAGTGATGCAAACCCTCTACTCCATCGATTCGATGAGTGGGCAGACTCAAATGGGCGAACCGGAGACCATTCTCAGCAAAAAAATTGATCAAAGTCGTCATTTGTTTTCCTATCTTATCTATTTCGTCACCGAGATTGCCCGATTTGCCGAGACGGATGCCCGAAAAAAAGCCAGCAAACACCTTCCCACAGCTACCGATTTACAAGTAAATACGAAAATAGCCGGCAACGAACTGTTGTGGAAAATATTAGAGGATGATAGTTTTAAAAGAGTCATCAAGGAAGAAAAATTTGAACACCTGATCGACCAAGACCTGCTGAAAAAGATATACAACGATTTGGTTCAATCCGAATTTTACCAGGAATACATCGAAGAACAATCCAGGGATAAGAAATCTGAGAAAAAAATATTGGATTTCATTTTCACAGACCTTCTATTGCCCAATGAAAACTTCATCATGCATTTGGAAGAGCATTTCATGAATTGGGATGATGACGCAGAATTGATGCAAACCCTAGTATTGAATTACTTTAACAAGCCCACACCTAATACATTCAGCTCAATCCTTAGCAAAGAGAAAGCTGATTTTGCAAAAGATCTTTTGAGGACAGTGTTGGACAAGCAATCTTTCACCCTAGACTTAATCAAACCCAAATTGAAGAATTGGGATGCGGATAGAATTGCGGCCCTAGACCTGATTATTTTACAAATGGGCGTGTGCGAATTTTTGTTTTTTGAAACCATTCCCACCAAAGTAACCATCAACGAATACATAGACTTGGCCAAGGCATACAGCACGCCCCAAAGTGGACAGTTCGTAAATGGATTGTTGGACAATATTCATAAAGAATTGACAGCCGATAATAAAATTCAAAAGAAACATTATAAAAACAGCACTTTATAAATATCTTTTACTCTTTGTATGAAACAGTTACCCCTTATCCTACTCATTGCGCTTACCCTTTTTGGATGCGATATTCGAAAAAGCGACAAGGTTGACACCCAAACGCTGAATGAGGCTGCATTAAAAGCGCCCACAACCGTTCAGATTATTGACTCCGTTCATAATTTTGGCACCATCAAAGAAGGTGAATTGGTTTTGTTTAATTTCAGGTTTAAAAATACCGGCACCAATCCGTTGGTGATCATAGATGCAAAAGCCAGTTGCGGTTGCACGATTGCAGAAAAACCTGAACAGCCGATCATGCCTGGAGAAATCGGATACATCAAAGCAAGGTTCAACAGTGAACACAAGCCCGGAGAAGCACACAAAGCCATTTCGATTACTTCCAATGCATCTCCTGCTTTCCCTGAATTGTTATTAAAAGGAACGGTGATTGGGAAAACAGAAGAAGAATAAAGATCATTACCTAAAAACAACTATATGCAATTACTTAATTTTTTTCTTATGACTCCTGACCCCAGCGGACAAGGTGGTGGCACCAGCACTTTGATCTTGATGGGTCTGATGATTTTTGTGATGTGGCTTTTTATGATACGTCCACAAGCCAAAAAGGCGAAGCAACAAAAACAGTTCATCAATGACCTGCAAAAAGGAGATAAAATTGTAACGATTGCTGGGATTCATGGAACGATTCAAAAAGTAAATGATGACGATACGCTTTCTATCGAAACGAGTCCGGGCAGTTACATTAAGATTGAAAAAACAGCCATCAGCATGGAATGGACTGCGAATGTGAACAAATCGACTGCAGATACCAAGAAGTAATGTTGACTTCCTCATAAACCATCTGTCCAATGGGGTTAAAAATCGGCTTAACCGGCGGAATCGGAAGCGGTAAATCTACCGTGGCTGCAATATTTGAAGTATTGGGCATACCGGTGTATTATGCCGATGCAGCAGCCAAAAGACTGATGAATGAAAATGCTCAAATCAAAGCATTGATGGTAGCGCATTTTGGCGAACAGGTTTATGCAGCCGGCGTGCTGAATAAAACATATTTATCCGAAAAAATATTTTCAAGTCCAACACAATTAGCGCTGCTAAACCAACTCATCCACCCCCTCACCATCGCGGATGCAAATGATTGGATGAGTCGTCAACAAGCGCCGTATTGCATCAAAGAAGCCGCCTTGATTTTTGAAAGCCATGCAGAAGCGCATCTCGATTATATCATTGGGGTACAAGCTCCTCTGGAAACCAGGATTGCCCGCGTGATGAAAAGAGATAAAATTTCTCGAGAAAAAGTCTTGACTATAATGGAAAAGCAGCTGAATGAAGAAGAAAAAATGAAACGCTGCGATATGATTCTGGTAAATGATGATGAAACACTACTGATTCCTCAAGTCATTGCTTTACATGAAAAGCTTCTAAGCTTCGTCAGACATTAAATCAGCAATGCCAACGCATCTTTGATCTTGCGAATGCCTTTTTCAATATTTTCGATGCTGTTTGCGAAAGAAAGACGAATACAATTGGCCTCCCCAAAAGCGCCTCCCGTCACCGTAGATACATGGGCATGATGAAGCAAGTACATACATAAATCGCCTGCATTTTGAATGGTCTCTCCAGTAGCCGTTTTTTTGCCAAAATAATATTTGACATCCGGGAAAACATAAAAAGCCCCAGCAGGCTCATTGCACAAAATACCCGGAATATCTTTTAATAAGTTTAGCGTTATTTTTCTACGCGTTGTAAATGCTTCCAGCATTTGTTTTGTAGGTTCTAGTGTACCCGTGAGCGCTGCAATGGCAGCACGCTGGGCAATTGAATTCGTCGCACTGGTAAATTGACCTTGTAATTTCTCACATGCCTTGGCAATAACGACAGGCGCTGCGATATAACCCACTCGCCATCCTGTCATTGCATAACCTTTGCTCAATCCATTGATGAGCACTACCCTGTCTTTTACAGTTGCAAACTGAGCGATGCTTTCGTGCGAACCTACATAGTTAATGTACTCGTAAATTTCATCGCTCATGATAAAGATGTCCGGATATTGTTCAAATACCGACACCAATTCGGCTAATTCATTTTTGGAATACACGGCACCCGTAGGATTACAAGGAGAAGAAAACATGAATAATTTCGTTTTGGAAGAAATGTTTTCTTTTAATAACGCTGGGGTTATTTTATAATCATTTTCAAAAGTTGTTTTGACCATGATGGGCTTGCCACCTGCCAGTTTCACAATTTCACTGTATGTTACCCAATAAGGAGTTGGGATGATTACTTCATCGCCTTGGTCAACAATGGCTAAAACAACATTGGCAATGCTCTGTTTGGCACCTGTACTCAAAACAATTTGCTCGGGCGTATACTCTAAACCGTTATCTCTCAATAATTTCGTACAAACCGCTTGTCTTGCCTCCAAATAACCTGGAACAGGTGTATAATGGCTGAAATTGTCATCAATCGCTTTTTTAGCCGCCTCTTTAATGTGCTGGGGTGTATCAAAATCTGGTTCTCCCAAACTTAGGTCGGTGATGTCAATTCCCTGGCTCCTCAACTCTCTTCCGAGTTTGGCCATTTTCAAAGTTTCAGGCTCATTGAATCTTTGTAATAAAGAGGACAGTTGCATAGCGAACATTTATAAGCAGTAAAAGTAATTATTAAAAGTGTAAGGAAGAGTACCCTACCTATACCTGTACATGTTTAGGTGTTTAGGTGTTGAGTCGTTTGGTTTTTAATCTAAACGAATACGCTCGTTTCGCGCAACCTGCGAAACCCACTAAACCCATCAAACCATGGAAACCTTTTAAACTTATGAAACTTCTTACAATAACACTTTACCACTCTAACAATCTGTTTATCAATAATTTACAAATTTAAAATATCCCCGTAGCCGAAATTGAAAACCCCTCCCACTTCAATGGTATTTTCACGTATCTTTGCCCCCTTAAAAAAAACAACACTTAAAAGCACATTAACATGAAACTGAAAGGTTTAGTCTGGTTTTTCACCATTGCTTTGGTTCTGATATCACTTTGGGAACTTTCTTATACCTGGGTGGTAAGAAGCTATGAGAATGATGTAAAGGCGCAAGCAGAGCGTATTGTTAAGAGACAATTTCCTGCCGTTTCTCCCGAAGAAAGAGAAAACCTGGTAAAAGCTAAAATTCAGAAAATACTGGATAGCACCAAAGACAAGAGTATCTACCCTGTTGTAGGAACCACTTATCAAAAGTGCAAGGAGAATGAATTAAACCTTGGTCTTGATTTGCAAGGAGGTATGAGCGTAACGATGGATGTCAGCTTGGAAGGATTGATTAAATCTTTGAGCAACAACCCGCGCGATCCTCAACTGTTGGCTGCTTTGAGAACAGCTACTGCTCAAAAAACAAACAGCGAATCTGACTATATCACTTTGTTCAGTGATGCTTATATCAAACAAAATGGTGCAGGCAAACTGGCTGCACTTTTTGCAGGACCTGGCAAGGATGTCAAAATCAATGATGACGACAATACCACCATTGCCAAAATCAAAACCACTGCAAAAGGAGCCATCAATCAGACCTATAAAATTCTGGTAAAAAGAATTGACAAATTTGGCGTGGCACAGCCCAATATCAACTTGGATGAAAACAAAGGAGTGATCAATGTTGAGTTGGCTGGTATCAAAGACCCTGAAAGAGTGCGTAAGTTTTTGCAATCTTCAGCAAACCTTCAATTCTGGGAAGTATATCAAATCGACGAACTCGCCAATTCTCTAAAAATTGCCGATGAAAATCTAAAGAATTATTTGAACGGCATCAGCGCTGCTGATACAGCCAAACTAGCCGATACAACGCTTGCCAAAAAGAATCAAAATCCATTTTTCAGGGTAATGAATCCAATTGATGCACAAACCGACAATACAGGCAAGCGCTATTTTGCTCCTGCGATCGGCAACGTTGCTTTGCAAGACACTGGTCTTTTTAACAGTTACATCAACAACGATGTAGTGAAAAATGCATTGCCTGGCAATGTGCGTTTCCTATTTGGAATAGAAGAAAAAAACGACAAAGGAAATATCCGCTATTTCCCATTGTATGCCATCAAAACCGTGCCTGGTTCTGAAAAAGCACCCCTAGAAGGTGACGGTGTAGAAGAAGCCAAACAAGATTACGATGAGTATGGCAAACCGGCTATTAAAATGACCATGACCAGCACCGGAAGCAAAACCTGGGCAAGATTGACCGGGAAAAATGTAGGCAGACCGATTGCAATTGCTTTGGACAATGTGGTATACAGTGCTCCTAGAGTGAATGGCGTCATCGAAGGAGGCAATTCTGAAATCTCTGGAAAATTCACAGTAGAAGAAGCGCAAGATCTGGCCAATATTTTGAAATCAGGAAAACTCGATGCTCCAGCCAAAATTGTAGCAGAACAAGTAGTAGGTCCTACCCTCGGAAAAGAAGCTGTGCATGGCGGTATGATGGCTTTCATCATCGCTTTTGCAGTGATCTTCTTGTTGATGTTGGTTTATTACAACACCGGCGGTTGGGTTGCCAATATTGCATTGATTTTAAACTTGCTCTTTACTATTGGTGTATTGACCGCTATGGGCTTTACATTGACAGCTGCAGGTATTGCAGGCTTGGTACTTACCATCGGTATGGCGGTAGATACCAACGTAATCATCTTTGAAAGAATCAAAGAAGAATTGACCAAAGGAAAATCATACCAGTCTGCAGTAAACGACGGATACCAACGTTCATTGGCCCCTGTTATTGATGCGCACGTTACTTCTTTGTTGACCGCAGTGATTTTGGCTTACTTCGGATTGGGTCCTGTATTGGGTTTTGCGACTACCCAAATCATCGGTATCCTGTTATCCTTGTTCTGTGGAATTTTGGTGTCGAGATTGATCACCGAATTCTGGACCAACAAGAATCGTCACTTCAACTATTTTACCGGCATCTCTAAAAGAATATTCAAACATGCCAGCTATAAATTCATTGAATACAGAAAAGTAGCTTATGTGATTTCTGCTATTGTATTGTTAGCAGGTGTCGCTGCTTTCTTCAATGGCTTTCATGAAGGTGTTGAATTCAAGGGTGGTCGTAGTTATACCATCGGATTCGACAAACGCATTGATGCGGACAACGCATTACGCGACAACCTGAAAGCAGCCTTGGAAGGTGACAACATTACCCTCAAAACAGTCGGTGAGGATGGTCGTCACTTGAACATTACCACAGCTTATTTAAAAGGTGTTGACAATGCGGACAGCGCAGTACAATCGAGACTTTTTACCGGATTGAAAAACGTATTGCCTGTCAATACTACTTATGATGCTTTTGTAAAAAACAATATTCAAAGTTCTACAACTGTTCAACCAAGCATTTCTGATGACTTGAAAAGAGGTGCTGTGAAAGCGACCATCTTTGCGATGTTCTTCATCTTCTTATACATCCGTTATCGTTTCAATGACTGGAGGTATTCATTGGGAACCATTCTTACCTTGCTGCATGATGTATTGGTAACCTTGGCCGTGTTTTCTTTCTTCAAAGACATCGTACCCTTCCCATTAGAAATCGACCAGCATTTTATTGCTGCCATCTTAACCGTGATTGGTTTCTCGATGAATGATACGGTAATTGTGTTTGACAGGATTCGCGAATACAGCAGAGATATGAAAGGTGCTTCAAAAGCCACCATCATTAATAAAGCCATCAATGATACATTGAGCAGAACCATCATGACTTCCTTGACGGTATTCTTGACCATTTTGATCTTGTTCATTTTTGGTGGTGAAGTAACAAGAGGATTTGCTTTTGCGATGTTGATTGGGGTTATCACTGGTACCTACTCTTCTATCTTTGTAGGAGCACCTATCCTGATTGATTTTGCCAAAGACAAACCACTGGGTGCTGCAGCTGAAGAAAAGAAAAAAGTAAAAAGACCCGAATTGTAATCTTTTATAGCAGATAAAAAAAGTCCCGCGATTGCGGGACTTTTTTTATGCTAAATGTTGATTATACAATGAATATTTATACCGCAAAACTGGTGCCACAGCCACAAGTGCTGCTGGCATTAGGGTTTTTGAAAGTAAACCCACGAGCATTGAGACCGCCTTCCCAATGTATTTCCATTCCTTGCAAATAAATGCCATGAGCCTTGTCCATAATAAAAGGAAACGCCGGGGTTTCAAACAGCTGGTCATTGTCTTTTTTCTGATCAAAGTCCAATACATAAGTCATGCCGCTACAGCCCCCTCCCTTCACGCCTACGCGTAAAAAAGATCCTTGAATAAAATCAGGCGCTGAGATCAATCTCTTGATTTCCTCCTGGGCAGAAGGGGTAAATTGAACCGGAAGCGCAAGGGTTGTTTCCATGATCATATAATTTGTACAAATTTACTGCTTTATTGACAACCCGCTTCTATCAACTATTTTCGAAAGCAGGAATTTGTTGGCGGTTCTTGTATACATTTGTACTTAAAAATAGCCCATGATTTTAGCGGACATCTACCTGACTTATATACAAATCGGACTGTTACTCATTTGCATCACGCTCATCGGTATCCTTATTTCAAGTTTGATGAAACTGCGATCTGAAATAGTCAAAAAAAACACAGTCAACGTAGAAGGCAATCAATTGAAACTGCAAGCGTTGGAACGACTGACCCTATATGCTGAAAGAGCAGGACTGAAGAATTTGGTAGAGCGCATTGGCATTCAGGGAATGAACGCATCCGATTTACACCAGCTGCTCACACAAACACTCAAAGCCGAGTACGAATACAACCAAAGCCAACAGATTTATGTCAGTCCAGAAGTTTGGAATGCTGTGACCCGATTAAAAGATCAAAACATCTATATCATCAATCACATCACCGCCAATCTTCCTCTCAATGCGTCTGCGATTGATTTGGCTAAACTAATTATAGAATACAGTACTAACCCCAATGCAGAACTCAACACCATCGTATTGGATGC
>CANGBQ010000074.1 GCA_947451985.1 Chitinophagaceae bacterium
ATACCGGGAATTTTGGGAGGCATCACGCTGTTTATTTTAACTCGATCTATTTTTTATAGATGGGTATTTGAAAAAAAATGGAAAAAAGGCTTGGCGGCTATTTTCGTTATTTTCATTTGCTTGTTTTTGGTTTTGGGACCTTTGTATTTTACCATTTACCTGGTTACTCCAACCATTCATTCCATCGTTGATCAACAGGCGGCAGTGGTGGATTCTATTCAACAGTTGGTAAAAAACATCCAGCATCAAACGGGCATATCCTTGTTGAATACAGACAGCACAAAAGTCATCACCGAAAAAATGTCCGGATGGGCGCTGCAAGTCATCAATAGTACCGCTGGTATTCTGGCCAATCTGTTATTGATGTTCTTTTTGTTGTATTACTTGCTGATCCACGGCAAAGAAATGGAACAATTGCTGCGGCGAATAATTCCCCTGAAGCCGGACAATGTTCAGCTACTTGCCTATGAAACCAAATCAATGGTCAAAGCCAATGCATTGGGCATACCACTGATCTGCCTGATTCAAGGAATTTTTGCTGCATTGGGCTTCTGGATTTTTGGTATTCATAATTGGTTGCTCTGGGGCGTGGTCACCGGTGTTTTTGCATTTTTTCCCTTGGTGGGAACCATGATTATTTGGGTGCCGTTGGTAGGGATGGTGTTGGCAAGTGGACAAAGTTGGAATGCCCTGTTTTTGGGATTGTATAGTTTACTCATCACCGGCAATGTAGATTACCTGGCTAGATTGACGCTCATGAAAAAAATGGGCAACATTCACCCATTGGTGACGGTATTGGGGGTAATTGTGGGGCTTCACTTGTTTGGTTTCATGGGTCTCATCTTTGGCCCCTTGCTGGTCACTTACTTTATTGTGTTGGTTAAAATCTATGTCATTGAATTTGCATCACATGACAGGCCAGAAGAACCTTCTCAACAATAGCTCCTCTTTTTAATAAGATAATTCATTGCTAAAAGCATGCGAATGCATAAAAAAGTTGCATGGAATGTATTATTATTGTAATGCTACAATGCTGTAGACAGTTAAACCACTCGATCGTGCGCCATCTATTTTTTTCGATTCTTTTTGTCTCTTTGATGTCCTGTCTTCATTCATTTGGACAGCCCGCCATTCGGACCACAGAAATGAGAGCAGTATGGATTGCCACCATTGACAACATCGACTGGCCGGAACGGCCCACCATTAATAGTGAGGAGTTGAAAGCCTCTTTTATTCGCTTGCTAGATCTCCATCAGTCCAACGGAATGAATACTTTGATTGTTCAGATTCGGCCCTCAGCCGATGCACTGTATCCCTCGGCCTATGAGCCCTGGAGTCAATGGCTGACGGGAAAACAAGGACAACCACCCGTTCCTTTATTTGATCCATTGGAATTCATGATTTCTGAAACCCATAAACGCGGAATGGAATTTCATGCATGGCTCAATCCGTATCGTGCTGTCTTTAATATTTACAATGCTTCTATTGCGCCAGATCATGTTACCAAGTTGCATCCCGATTGGTTTGTTACCTATGGTGATAAAAAATATTTTGATCCTTCTAATAAAGATGCGCAACAATATGTAGTAGACGTAGTAAAAGATGTTGTACAACGTTACAAGGTAGATGCCATTCACATTGACGATTATTTTTATCCTTATCCGATTCCCGGAAAGCCTTTTCCCGATGCCGCGGCATATGCCAAATATGGAAACAATTTATCCTTAGAGGATTGGAGAAGAAGCAATGTAGATTCCATCATTTATCAATTGCACACAGCCATTAAACAAACCAATCCCGGCTGTCAGTTCGGTGTCAGTCCTTTTGGCGTATGGAGGAATATTGATAAAGATCCCAGGGGTAGTAAAACCAAGGCGGGCCCTACCAACTATGATTATCTGTATGCAGATATTTTGTTGTGGCTGCAAAAAGGCTGGGTGGATTATGTGGCGCCACAGCTGTATTGGGAAATTGGCCATAAGGTAGCGCCCTTTGAGGTGCTCGTAGATTGGTGGAGCAAAAACACCTACGGTAAAAATTGTTATATCGGATTGGCTATTTATCGGACTGGCACCAACAAGGCCTGGAGTGATTCTTCTCAACTGACCCGTCAAATGGACCTCATCAGGCAGAATCCAAACATACAGGGAATGATTTTTTACAGCAGTAAATCTTTTGAAAAAAATCGGGGCGGATTGAATGAAGTCATTCGATTGAATTATTTTAATACACCTGCGGATCCTCCTAAGATAAAATAGTTTGTAAGTCTAGCCATTGGCTCCAATAGACTATTCTATATTGAGAAAAAATCAATGGGTTGTTTGTCATGAAAAATAACCATTTTTCTTTCTCTGAAAGCCCTGCAATATTGTAATTTTACCGTTGAATCGCTGTGTTACACCACAGGATTCAATTCACTAAAGAATTTTTTGAACCAGGGTATGGCACTACAGCAAACCTTTCAACAAAAGCTGCTTCAAAAGCTATCGCCTCAGCAAATTCAACTGATGAAATTGCTGCAAATCCCTACGGCCCATCTCGAAGAAAGAATCAAAGAGGAGTTGGAAGAAAACCCAGCCCTTGAATTTGGAGAGGACGCCTTTGAGGATGAAGTGGACATCAAAGACGAATTTGCTGATTCTCCAGACCAGGAAGCTGAATTGGAAGGATCGGAAGAAGAATACGATGATGTAGATGTAAGCGACTATGTTCAAGAAGGAGATGATGAAGTAGGCGACTACAAATTGAGGGATGAAAATTATCCTGAATTAAATGATGATCGGGTCATTCCCTATAAAGTAGAAGCTTCCTTCAATGAGCTAATGCTTCATCAGTTGGGATTACTCAAATTAAATAGCATTGATCAGAAAATCGCTGAACAAATTGTCGGGAGTTTGGATGATGATGGGTATTTAAGAAGAGAACCTGCGGCCATTGTAGATGATTTGGCTTTTCGCCAGAACATTGAAGCCAGTGAAGCGCAAGTGCTGCAAATGATTGAGCAGATTCAACAATTTGATCCGCCAGGGGTTGGTGCCAGAAATCTGCAAGAATGCTTGTTGTTGCAATTGCAACGCAAAACCGATCAAGGAAGTCATGTAACATTGGCCATAACCGTATTAGACAAATACTTTGACGAGTTTACCAAGAAGCATTACGAAAAAATACAAAAGGGATTGCATCTAACAGATGAACAATTAAGAGAGATCATTCAGCATATCATTAAGTTGAATCCGCGCCCTGGAAGCAATATTGGTGTTTCGGACAAAGGAGAAAACTACATCATTCCAGATTTTTTTGTCATGAATACCAATGGCAGTTTGGAGCTGGTGTTGAACAGTAAAAATGCCCCTGATTTGCGCATCAGCGATGGGTACAAAGACATGCTGAAGGATTACGAAAAGAGCACCAAATCCGATAAGCGTCAAAAAGAAGCGGTGTTGTTCATCAAGCAAAAATTAGATGCTGCCAAATGGTTTATTGATGCCATTAAACAAAGACAAGACACCCTTCGCAACACCATGTTGGCCATCATGGATTATCAAAAAGCCTTCTTTCTTACCGGCGATGAAATTGATTTAAAGCCCATGATCCTGAAAGACATTGCAGAGCAAACGCATTTAGACATCTCTACGGTGAGCCGGGTGGCCAATAGCAAATTTGTTCAAACTGAATTCGGGACCTATCGTTTGAAGTTTTTTTTCAGTGAAAGACTCCAAACAGAAAGCGGCGAAGAGGTGAGTACGAGAGAGGTGAAAAAAATCCTTACGGATATTATACAGGAAGAAAACAAAAAAAATCCGCACAGTGACGAACGTTTGACCGAAATGCTCCAGGAAAAAGGGTACAACATTGCTCGTAGAACCGTTGCGAAATATCGTGAGCAACTCAATATTCCGGTAGCGCGCCTTAGAAAAATTTTATAATCCTATTTTATGAATGATCTTGTCGAATCGCCTTCAACAGAAACAACCTCTACAGATCCCTCTCATCCGTTGTTGAAGATGTTTTCTGTTTTGCTGTCCTATGTCTTTCATCCCATTTTCATTCCGTTGTATGTAGTATTGTTTTTGGTATATGTACACCCGACAGCTTTTGTGGGTTTTTCGGATCTAGCCAAAATGCAAACCATTGTCATCATCTTTTTGAATTTGGTAATTTATCCGCTGGTGACGGTGGCGCTCTTAAAAGCACTCGGCTTTATCGACTCCATATTTTTGCGTACCCAAAAAGACAGAATCATTCCCTACATTGCTTCAGGCATCTTTTTTTTCTGGACTTATACCGTTTTTAAACAGCAAAATCAATATCCGCCGATACTCACTTCCTTTTTGTTTGGCATATTTCTGGCTTCTTCTGCAGCTTTGATCGCCAATATTTATTTCAAAGTAAGCATGCATGCCATTGCGGCGGGCGGTTGGCTCGGCATCTTTTTTTTATTGTTCATTCAAAATGACATGCTGATGACTTGGCCCATCTGTCTGGCATTGCTGATTGCAGGATTGGTTTGCTCCGCCAGGATTTATTTGGGCAGTCATTCGCCCAAAGACATTTATTTGGGTTGTTTGATAGGATTGCTCACCCAGTGGGTAGCGAGCAATATAGTGCTATAATCAACCGATGTATTACTTGCGATTTCCGTCTGTATCCAATTCAATAATGGGCAATCCAAATTTTTGAAGACTGGGCGCTATTTTCGATTTGTCACCCACCAACAAGATATACATGTCTTTTGTTTGCAACCATTTTTTGGCCAATGAGTTGATTTCTAATTCAGGAATACGGTTTAATATATCCATTTGTGTCGCCACGTAATTGGCGGGTAAATTGTATTCCAAAATACGATTCAAATAACCCGACTGTTGACTCATGGTTTCATATTGCAGCGCGTCTCTCTGCCCAAGAGCTTTTTTCATAAAAGCCATTTCTTCTTTTTTGATGCCATGTTCAGCATAGTTATTTATTTCTTTCAGTACTTCAGTAAGAGCGCTGTCTGTCGCATCGGCTCTGATGCCGGCGCTAAAAGTATACCTTGTACTGTATCTGTCTCCGCTGAAATTTCCCCTTGCGCCGTAGGTCCAACCTTTGTCTTCTCTTAAATTCAAATTCAACCGACTGTTAAAATTGGCGCCCAGTACATAATTCATGATGTCGGCTTTGTAATACTCTCCTGTCAATTCGTACGGCAGGTTTACCAATTTGCCCACCCTGAATTCTGTTTGTGCTGCTTTGGGTATATCTACTATATAAATAGCAGAGGGAACAGATGCTGTATTGACAACAGGCTTGGGAATAAATATTTCTTTTTTTGGCAATTGATTGACGAAGAGTAACTTTTTGACAATCGCTTCTTGCGGTACGTCACCGACTACCACGATTTTTGTTTTAGCAGCTGTTAGACAGTTCTGATAAAATGCCTGTACATTTTGCAGCGTCAAATGTTTGATGGTATATTCCGTTCCATTGTCACTCATGCCCAAGATATTGTCCGGGCCGTATAGTAATTTTTCATAGACATTATTGGCAATGGTAGCAGGTTGAGACTTGGCTTGTTTGAAACTTTCCAAAGCCTGCTTTTGAATTCTGTTAAAGGCACTTTCCGTAAAATTGGGTCGGAGCATTCTTTCTTGCAGCAGTAAGATCGTCTTGTCAATGTTCTTTCCTAAGCTTTGTACAGAGAATCGAATGCCATCAATTGTATTGGAAACCGAAATACTGCTGCCTAATTTTTGCAAGGCAACTGACATTTGTTCTGCCGTATAATTTTTAGTGTCCTCATTGAGCATGTTTGCCACAAAGCCTGCCAACCCAATCGAAGCGGTATCGTTGTATTGCATTAAATGGCCACCGGGAATGGTAATGCTGATGTTGATGAGTGGAAGTTCTCTCTTTTCCGTACCAATTACCAGTGTGCCGGCTGCCAGTTTCTCTTTCCAGAATTTAGGTGCTTTGTAAAGTGGCGCAGGATCTGCTTCGGGCGTTTTGCTTCTGTCAAAGGCGTCTGTTCCTTTTACATATTTCAAGCCATCATAACCATAATTTGGTTTTTGATAATGGGTACTGTCAATGGTGTAGTTATCAAGCTTGGCAACGCCCTTGGTATTGTTTTTTGTCAAAACGCTAAGGGTCACGCAGTTTTTATTTCGAATGTAGGTATTGTACACTCTCCATACATCTTCTTTTGTAACAGATTGATACATCTCCAGCATCGATCCAATCATATTCGGATTGCCGGTAAAAGTTTGAAAAGCAGCCAACTGAGATACTTTACCTGAAACACTTTGTAGTCCATTGATGTATTGAGATTCAATGCTTCCTTTAAATTTCTCGATGTCTTCGTCTGTCACCCCTCTTTTTTCGAATGTGGTCAATGCTGCTTGAAACAAGCTATCCAAATCTGTCAACGTTTTTCCGGGCATGGGCACCAGTTGAATGCTGAATTCGCCGGCCAATTCTGACAAACGGCTGTTGGCCGAAGCCTGTAACGCTTGTTGGGTTTTTACAAGCTCTTGGTACAAAATGGCGTTTTTACCCTGACCTAGAATTTGGGCCAAACAGGAGAGGGCGCCCATGTCCGCATGGTAATTAGGAATGGTAGGGTATGTTTTTGTCAGCATCGGCAGCCGAGCATAATTGTCTACATAAGAAACATAGCGATTTTGATCTATGGCTACGGAAGGCAATATTGTTTTGCTGACCGCTGGTCCTTTGGGTATGCTTCCAAAATATTTAACCACCAATTGAATGGCTTTGACAGGATCTATATCTCCACCAATGGTGAGTGTGGCATTATTGGGGCCATACCAGCGTAGAAAAAAGTTTTTCAAATCGTTTACATTCACCCTGTTCAAGTCTTCTACATAACCAATGGTGAGCCAGCTGTACGGGTGACCATAGGGGTATAAATTTTTACTGGTGCATTCTCCCATCAATCCATAAGGACGATTGTCGTAGTTCTGTCCGCGTTCATTCTTGACCGTACTTCTTTGCACTTCAAATTTTTGTTGAGTAACAGCGTCTAAAAAAAACCCCATTCTGTCTGCTTCCAGCCATAAAATCTTTTCCAACTGATTGCTTGGAACGGTTTCAAAATAATTGGTTCGATCCAAATTGGTGCTACCATTGAGCGTACCGCCGGCTTCTGTGATCATTTTGAAATGCTGTTCATCGGCTACGTGGTCGCTGCCTTGGAATTGCATGTGCTCGAAAAAATGCGCAAATCCACTTTTCCCAATTTCTTCCCGCGCGCTGCCTACATGATAGGTGACATCCACATGTGCCAAAGGATCACTATGGTCTTCGTGAATGATGACCACCAAGCCGTTAGGCAAAACGTATTTTTCGTATGGAATGATGATTTCATTGTTTTTTCTAACCACTTTTTCCAATAAGGTGGCTTGTCCAAATACCATTACATTGGTCAACAAGCTAACGATCCAGAGGGCTGTTTTTTTCATGAGAAGCTATAATTTGTTTCAAAGTAAATAAAAAAGTCGAGTATTTTTCTCGACTTAGTATAATCAGATAAAATGAACTGAATGAACAAATAAAATCAATCTCTGCTGTTCAACTTGGAGAGCAATCTCAGTATTTCCAAATAGAGCCAAACAAAAGTTACCATCAACCCGAAGGCGCCATACCATTCCATATACTTGGGCGCTCCCAGTGCAGACCCTTGTTCAATCATATCAAAATCCATGATCAAGTTCAAAGCGGCAATCACCACTACTACCAAAGAAAACACAATTCCAAAAGTGCTTCCTTCATGCAAAAAATGAAAGTTGTTGAATCCGAACAAACTCATTACCCACACAATCAAATAAAAAATTCCAATACCTGCGGTAGCTGTCATCACCACTGCTTTGAATTTTTCTGTCGCCCGAATGATGCCAGCGGTGTATAAAAAATACATGCTGATGCCAACGCCAAATGTCAATCCAATGGCATTGAGTACGATGCCATCATAGGCCAGGTTAAATACTGCGGAGATGGCTCCTATGAACAATCCTTCCAACAATGCATACAATGGTGCCAGATAGGGAGACCAGGCTCTTTTGAATGTTAATACGAGTGCAACAATCAAGCCGCCGATCGCGCCACCTGCCACTAAAGGCAATACATCTTTTCCATTGCCTATCACTTCTTTCCAAGAATAAAAAGCGGTGCCCATTAGCATCAACAACATAAAGCCAAACTTTTGCAGGGTTCCCTGTATGGTCATGCTTTCATCTTGAGTGGCCATGGAGCCAATAACGGTATCTCTGAATTTCTTTTCAGACAATGTTGGGTTGCTGGATTTAAATAGTGACATGGGTATATTTTTTTGTTTTTTAAAGATATTCTTTTTTTTAATTAGTCTAATTATCAGCTGCATTTTTAACTTTTGGATAGTACCTTTGTTGCATGGATCAATTAATCAAACAAATTGAAAA
>CANGBQ010000075.1 GCA_947451985.1 Chitinophagaceae bacterium
CGTATATAGTGGTAATCACCGTGCTCTCAGCATCTTGCTCATTTTCTATTTCCACTACATCCCCCACCGCAATCGGATTGGTAGAAGTGATGTTTTCAATTTTAAACTTTCCCTTGATACGCGCATTGAAAACATGCCCTTCCTGGTTTTTAACCACATACCAACTGCCCGTAGATTTGTATACGACTGCCTGCATAAAGTGGTTTGTTATGAATGATGTAAAAAGGATGAATACATAGAAGTGAACGTTTTCTTTGGTTCTTTATGTCAGGTACTTTCCGACAATGGGCATTCTTCTCCCCACTCCAAAAGCCTTGGGAGAAACCCTGATAATTGGACAAAATTGATTTCTTTTATATTCATTGAGATTGACCATTTTTAAAATCCGATCCACCAATGCAGCATCGTATCCCAATGCCTTGATGGTTTGAGGACCATTGGCTTGTTCAATGTATTGATATAAAATGGGGTCAAGGACATCGTATGCAGGCAAACTATCACTGTCTTTTTGATTCGGCCGCAATTCAGCACTGGGAGCCTTTTCAATAATGCTGGCAGGAATGATTTCTTCTTTTGAATTGATGTATGTAGCCAACTCATACACCTGCATTTTATAACAATCACCCAACACCCCCAACCCTCCTGCCATGTCCCCATATAAAGTGCCATAGCCAGTGGCCAATTCGCTTTTGTTGGATGTATTGAGTAAGATCATACCAAATTTATTGGCAATAGCCATCAACAGGTTGCCCCTCGTTCTACTTTGAAGATTCTCTTCAGCCACATTGAACGGCAATTCATTGAACAAAGGATGCAATTCGGTTAAAAAGGTATCGTATATTTTTTGAATGGGTACCAAATGAAACGAATTGTGTAAACGCTCACTAAGTTGTTGGGCATCTGATACAGAATGATCAGAAGAATATCCTGAGGGCATAGCAACAGCCGTTACTTGATCTTTACCCAAGGCAGCTACTGCCAACGCCAGCGTGACAGCGCTGTCAATCCCTCCGCTGCTACCCACAATGGCTTTGGAGAAGCCCATTTTGGAAAAGTAATCCCTAATTCCTAACACCAATGCTTCATAAATAGATGCAATCTGTGAAGCAGGATGAAAGATTGTGGTATTGTTTTCCAATTCGGGTATCGAATCCACTGACTCTATGATGGTTTGTTCGATGCTGCCATCAGCATGCAGGGTAAACGACTGATGGTCTTCCTTGAAACTGGCCAATTCGCCACACAAATTACCTGTCTTATCAAAAACCAAAGAGCGGCCGTCAAAAACAATTTCAGTTTGGCTACCCACTGCATTACAATACAACAAAGGCATTTGATACTTTAAGACATTGGCTTTGATGATGGCTTTTCGATCGCCATCATGGGTGTAATCAAATGGAGAAGCAGACAAATTGATCATCATGTCCGGTTGTTGAAACATCAAGGTATCCATAGGGCAATGTGTGTACAAAGGATTGTCTCCCAAATTCCAGATGTCTTCACAAATGGTCACTGCGATTTTTTTGCCTTTGTATTCAATTACATTCCAGTCATGGGCCGGTTCAAAATATCGGTCTTCATCGAAAACATCATAGGTAGGCAAACAAGTTTTATGAATGACTTGCTGAACAGCACCCTCTGCTAAAAAATAAACAGCATTGAAAAGATCTTTTCCTTCTTTGTTTGGATTGCGCTGCGGGGCACCCACCAATACGGCAATCCCCTGGGCAGCAGCTTGAATCTGTTCAATACTGGTATTGCATTTCTCAATAAAGTCGGTAAAATAAAGAAAGTCTCTAGGGGGATATCCGCACACAGCCAATTCACTGAATACAACCAAATCGGCCTTTTCTTGTTTGGCCTGTTGAATGGCAGCAATTATCTTTTGGGTATTGTACTCAAAATGTCCAATATGATAATTCTGCTGGGCTAAAAATATTTTCATTTGGTTTAGTTGGGCGCACATTAACTTTACGCTAACTGTTTAAAATCTTTACTTTGCAAAGTTAAATTATTTGTATGCGTTTACTGGTTTGTTTGACAACTATCTTCCTTTTTTTTTCATGTACGAACCATGAATCCATCCCGGATGTATCCAACATAGATGTCCAATTGCACACCGAACGATTTGAAAAAAGGCTCTTTTCATTGGATACCAACCAGTTGACCCCTCAACTTTCGTCCTTGATGGAAACCCAGGTCAACACGAGCAAAATGTTCTTTTACAACATCTTGGAAGCAGATCCCCGATGGTCACCAGATACTTTGGCAGACTACACCAAAAGCTTCATCAGATCTTACCGTCCCATTTTCGATTCTGCCCAAAAAATATTCAATGATTTTTCATCTTTCGAGAAGCAGGTTAAACAATCCATGCAATTTTGCAAGTACTATTTTCCTGCTTACCATTTACCTAATAAACTGATTACCTATCTCGGCCCCATGGATGGATATGGTGATGCTATTACAGATGATGCTTTTCTCATTGGGCTGCATCATCACCTGGGAAAAGATTTTTCCCTGTATCAATCAGAATGGGTTTCTAGTATTTATCCTGGATTCATATCCCAAATGTTTACGCCCGATTACATCGTGATTAATTGTATGAAAAATGTGGTGGCAGATATGTACCCGGAAAAATTAGAAGACCAAACACTGGTCAATCAAATGATTGAAAAGGGAAAACGATTGTATGTATTAAGCAAGCTGCTTCCTTACACAGCGGAATACCAACTCATCGGCTATACTGAAGACCAGCTCAAAGGTTGCCATGAACATGAAGCTTCTATTTGGAACTTATTTATTCAAAACAATCTACTACAGACAGTAGACATCAATATTATAAAAAATTATATTGGCGAAAGCCCTAAAACACAAGAACTGGGCGAATCAGCTCCCGGAAACATTGGTGCATTTACAGGATGGCAAATGGTAAGAGCATACATGAAAAAAAAGCCGGAAACCACCTTGCAACAATTGATGCAGACCGATCCTTCGACAATCGTTCAAGAAGCGAAATACAAGCCTTGATTAAGCAGCCAATTGGGTTTTCAGCACTTTCTTCTCCAAAGGCCTTCTTCCCAGCTGATGCATGACTCTGAAATGGGAAAACAATGCTTCGTGCAGCGTGGTGTAGTGATTATAGGGTAAATGAAATTCTTTGCATTTTTGCTGAACTATTTTGCTAATGGCCGGATAATGAACGTGGCTGACTTTAGGAAACAGATGATGCTCTATCTGAAAATTCAATCCGCCCACGAACCATGATATGATTTTATTGTTCATGGCAAAATTGGAAGTGGTTTTGATTTGATGTTCAGCCCAGGCAGTATCAATGTGCTTGGTGGTATCCAAGGGTACATGCTCAAATTCAGTATTTTCAACAACGTGTGCCAGTTGAAAAACAAAACCCAACGTCAACCCCATAACAGCATTGGTCACTAAAAAACCAATGAGCCAACCGAGCCAGCCCCATGTCAGTATGGGAAGAATGATAAAAAATATAGCATAATATAATTTGGTCACCCAGAAAGTGAGGTGATTCTTCCAATTCATTTTCCAGGCTTCAGTGGTGTAAATTTTTCTACTAAAATACTTGGTGAAATCCATGAAAAAAATCCAAAAAATAGAGGACAAGGCGTAAATAAAGGGCAAGTACAGGTGCTGAGTTTGATGAAATGGAACCCATTTTTGTGATTCACACTGTCGAATGATCGGGCTTTTTGCAATATCATCATCTATACCATCCACATTGGTATACGTATGATGAATAATATTGTGTTTTTGTTTCCAGAAAAAAGCATTGGCACCTAATCCGTTGGAAGCAATGGTGCCCATAAGATCATTGAGTAAATGACTCTTGCTGTAGCTGCCATGGTTAGCATCGTGCATTACGCTAAATCCAATGCAAGCAAATACAAAGCCCATTAAGCCTGCCAACAAAATAGCGAGCATCGGCGTCAATGAAACAAAAAGGAGGGTTACATACAGAGAAATAGCGGTTCCAATCAGTACAACAGATTTAATGTACAACCTACTGTCGCCGGTTTTTTGAATACCTTTTTGTACAAAATACTCATCCACACTCGATTTTAAGCTCTGGAAAAATAGATTGTTGTGGTTGTTAAAAGTAACTTTCGACATAATTAGGTTTTATCTATACATTGACACACGCCTCATTTAAAGCGAACAGTCAGTTGTTATATTTCGTTAGGGATACAGGAGGATGTTTTAAAGATAAGCAAAAAACAAAAGCCATTCTAATTCAATTTGAAGGGCACCACCATAGAAAAAGCAGGCACTTCAACCTTGAATTGCTTTTTGTTTTCCATATTTTGTACGGTATAATACCCTTGCATTTTACCTATTTCGGATTGCAAGTGACAACCGCTGATGTATTGATAGGTACTACCCGAAGCAATAACAGGCTGAACACCTACCACTCCCTCTCCTTCCACTTCTCTAAACAATCCGTTGCTGTCAAATATCTTCCAGTATCTTTTGAGCAGCTGAATGGGAAAGGGATTGGAATTTTCAATGGTAATTTGATAGGCAAACATATAGGAGCCAGCCACTGGATCGCTGTACGCCTCTTGGTAAAAGGTTTGAACACGGATCGTAACACCACCTGATATAGCAGAATTCATGAAATGGTTTTATTGTAATTTACTTAAAAAATCTTCAAGACAACTCAGCGACTGATTACTTGTTGATAGCCATTCTTGGAAAGCCACTGCTGCACTTTTTGCTTTTGATCACCTTGAATCAGCAATTCTCCGTCTTTAGAAGAACCGCCAGTTCCACAAAAAGCCTTGAGCTGTTTGATTAATTGGTCTTTATCTGATGGAGTGCCCACAAAACCTTCAATCAAAGTGACCATTTTGCCAGCTCGGTGTTTTTTATCAATTCTAATGATGAGCCGTTGATCTTTGGGTAATAAAGTTTGTTCAGCTTCCTCCTCCTGTGTAGGGGGGTTAAAATCAGGATCCGTCGAATACACAATCCCGGAAACATTTCGGTGCTTTTTGGACATCTGCAAATGGTTTTAAGAGAGTACCGCTTTTAAACTCAAATCAACACTGGTAGCCTGGTGAATAATTGCCCCGCTTGAAATATAGGTAACCCCTGTAGCTGCATAGGTTTCCAGATTATCAAAATGAATGCCGCCACTGGCTTCTGTTTCATATTTTCCCTGAATGACAGCCAGTGCTTCTGTAATCTGAGCAGGTGTAAAATTGTCTAACATGATTCGGTCTACCTTTCCAATGGCCATCACCCTTTTTACGTCTTCAATGGTTCTGGTTTCTACTTCAATTTTCATACCAGGTTTCACTTGCTGAACGTATTGATGGGCCAATTCGATGGCTTTTTCAATTGAGCCACAGTAATCGATGTGATTGTCTTTTAACATAATCATATCAAACAATCCAAAACGATGATTCATTCCGCCGCCGATTCGGACGGCTTCCTTTTCAAGCAATCGGAAGTTAGGGGTGGTCTTTCTGGTATCGAGCAACTTAGTAGAATACGATTGTAGTTTTTGAACATATTGATGAGTCAATGTGGCAATTCCACTCATTCGTTGCATGCAATTCAATACCAAGCGCTCGCATTGCAGAATGACACGTGCAGACGCTTCCACCTCAAAAGCTATTTCGCCGGAATGAACCAATGACCCATCAGTTTTATAAGCATGAAAAATAGTATCGGGTTCAACCCATGTAAAAATCGCTTTTGCTACTTCTATGCCCGCTACAATACATCCCTGCTTAATCTTAAGCACTGCTTTCCCTTTTGAATCAGCAGCAATGCAACAGAGCGAAGAATGATCGCCATCACCGATGTCTTCTTGCAAGGCAGTGGAAATGAAGTGCGTCAATTGATCCTTATTCAGCATGCAACAAAGCTACGGATTGCAATCAATATACGATAAGGAAAGCATTCTATTTTATAGCCATTGAAAGCCCCAAATTCCCTGCAAAAATTAGTAACTTTACAGCATGGGAAACAGCAAGAAAGTCATACTCATCATCATGGATGGATGGGGATTGGGTAAAGTAAAAAAAAGTGATGCCATCCAGCATGCCCATGTTCCATTTGTTACTTCGCTCTATCAACAATATCCCAACACTACGTTAATTACCTGCGGAGAAGAAGTAGGTCTACCCCCTGGACAAATGGGCAATAGCGAAGTGGGTCACCTGAATTTAGGAGCAGGAAGAATCGTCTATCAAGAATTGCAAAGAATCAATGTGGCCATTCGATCGGGTGAATTTAAAAAGAACAAAGTGCTGTTAGAAGCCATTGACTACGCGAAACAAAACGACCGATATTTACATTTGATGGGATTGGTGAGTGATGGTGGCGTCCATTCACACCTGGAACACCTCAAAGCCATATTAACCACTTGCAAAGAACAAGGACTCAAAAAAGTATTGGTTCATGCATTTACAGATGGCAGAGATACTGATCCCAAATCAGGAGTGCGATTTATCACAGACTTGCAAAAACATATGGCAGAAACGGTGGGAGATATTGCCACCCTCACAGGTCGATACTATGCCATGGACAGAGACAAACGTTGGGAAAGGGTTAAAATCGCCTACGATGCCATGGTGAATGGCGTGGGCACATCAACCCAGTCTTTTACAGAAAGCCTCAATGCTTCCTATCAAGAGGGTATAACAGATGAATTCATCAAACCCCTTATCAACAGTGCAATCAATCGTACCACCATTGAAGAAAAAGATGCAGTCATTAGTTTCAACTTTAGAACAGACCGATGCAGGGAGATCACAGAAGTTTTGACACAGACAGATATGCCTGCTTTTGAAATGAAAAAGAAAGCATTGCACTACACCACGATGACCCAATATGATCAAACTTTTCGAAATGTTTATGTCATCTTCGAAAACGATGATTTGAAAAACACCTTAGGGGAAATCTTGGCCGAACATGGTAAAACACAGCTTCGAATTGCAGAAACTGAAAAATATCCGCACGTTAGTTTTTTCTTCAGCGGCGGAAGAGAAAAGCCATTTGAGGGGGAAAGCAGAATCATGATTCCTTCTCCGAAAGTAGCCACCTACGATTTGCAACCCGAAATGAGTGCCGAATTGGTTGCAGAAGCAGTCATCGAGTCTATACAATCAAAGCAGCCTGATTTTATTTGTTTGAATTTTGCAAATGCAGACATGGTGGGGCATACAGGCATTTGGGAAGCGGTCATCAAAGCCGTTGAAACAGTTGACCATTGCGTTAAAAAAGTTACTACTGCCGCCTTATCGAATGGATACACCATTTTTTTGACAGCAGATCATGGAAATGCTGATTATGAGATCAATGAAGACGGATCACCCAATACTGCACACACATTGAATCCAGTTCCATTGTTTGTCATTGACAAGGAATGGAAAGGAACCGTTCAATCCGGAAAGCTTGGTGACATAGCTCCTACTATTTTAAAAACGATGGGGCTGCCCATTCCTCCCGAAATGAAAGGCAATGTTTTAATATAAAAAAATACGACATGACAAGAATTGCTACCATCCTCCTCATCCTACTGGGCGTTCTACTTTTATTGCAGTTCTATCCCAAGGCCCCTAAGAATCAGTCAGCGCAACCAACAGGATACGAATTGGAAAAAACACATGCTGTTCCTGATCCGGTATTGGCTATTCTTCAATACAGCTGTTATGATTGCCATAGCAATCACACCAACTACCCTTGGTATTCATCTTTACAACCTGTATCCTTTTGGCTGAATCAGCATATTGAGGAAGGAAAAGATGAATTGAATTTTTCAACTTTCGGTTCTTATTCCCTCCGAAGACAATACCATAAACTAGGAGAAATCGCAGAGCAAATTGAGGAGGACGAGATGCCTCTCTCTTCTTACACCCTGATTCATCGTACGGCCAGGCTGAATTCAACGCAAAAAAACATGGTCAGCAGCTGGGTGACTGCATTGAGAGATAGTTTTCAAGCCAACTATCCGGTTGACAGTCTCAAAAGAAAAAAAAGACGCTAGAATTTACTCCTTGCCCATTCTTCTTTTCGGCAAAGATCCCCTTACAAAGGGGTTTTCTGACTAATTTTGCAGTATGAAACAATTTGGCATATTTGTGATTTTGGGTTGCTTGGTATTTTCCTGCAATTCAAAAAAAGCAGCCCCTCCTGTTCAAGAAGAAGCGAATGAATTTTTTCCAGTGACTGAATTTTTAAAAGGCCAGCTAACTGATATTAAAATGAATGGCGTCACGCCTATAAAAATAAATATACAAAAGGATCACCCAGACACCAATTGGATAAAAGCAACCGAAATGGAAACCGTCTTTGCTGAATACACATCCCCTAACATCGACTCCGCAGCGATGGGCCAATTTTTCAATACAAAGAAGTTCTTTGACCAAACACTCAATCTGATCACG
>CANGBQ010000076.1 GCA_947451985.1 Chitinophagaceae bacterium
CATCGTTTTGAGCCATTCCGTGAAGCTTTTGAGTTGCTTGCCCAACTTGTCAGTAGCTTGTTGTTCTTCGCTGAGTTTGATGCCCTGTGAAGCAAAATAGTCAGTCATATGTAATGGCTCAAACAGCAATGCCTCTGCAGGCTCTTTTTTTCTTTTCTCCATCGATGTCATGGAAGGGGTCGGTGTAGCTTGTTCTCTTTCTTGTAAGCGGATATAAAGTAGTGGTGCGTTGTTAAAGTGCAGCGCTGTTTTACTGGCAATCGTTGCAAAATCACTCGCCTCAGCAGGTGTTTGTTTCAACAAGAAAAAATACGGCAAACTAAAATAGGGATATTGTTCCGTTTGCTGTAGCAAATATGCGCGTCCATCCCCAGAGGCCTCGGGTTTGTTGAAAATACTTTTATATAACGCTTGATGGGGCATTGTTCAAAGCTAAGCAATTAATTAAATCTTACCAGTTGGAAAAAATCTTATTGAAAATTTCGTCTACAATATTTTTCACCATCTCATCGTTCAGTGAGGCTTCTGCCTGAGACAAACTTTGGGTCGCATCAAAATCGAATGTTCTGGTTAAATCGGTTTCGATGTTTTTTTTCTCATCAAGTGTATTTCTAAAAGAAAGGTGGAATCCAACTGTCAATCGGTTTCCGGTTGAGCTGGTTCCGGCAATGCTGATGGTGCTGGTATAATATTGTGAAACATATCCGCTGATATCATAGTGCGCGTCATCAGCGTTGGTTTGTTGCAGTCGGGTAGTGTTAATGATTTTTTGTTTTAGTTTTTCAGTGAGTTGAGGACTCAGCTGGGTATTGACATACTGCGCTTTGTTTTCCAGGTAATTCACTCGGAAGGTTTTTACCTCCTGCGGAATTGGCGATGTGTCTTTGAAAGAATATTTGCAGGTGGCAAAGTTGAATAATGCCATTAAAATACCTGCTGTCAAATAAGTGATCAGTTTTTTGGAATAGGGGAAGATGGTCTGCATAAATCTTTTCTTTTTACAAATGTTCGATATCGTACTCTTTCAGTTTTCTGTACAAGGTCCGTTCGCTGATTCCTAAATCAATAGAAGCATCTCTTCTTTTGCCTCGGTGTTTTTTCAATGCCTTGATGATGAGTTCCTTTTCTTTGTCTATAATGCTCAATGATTCTTCTACGTCTTCGTGTTGTTGAATACTATGTGGGTCGTTGCTGCCTCTTACAATCACCGAGGTGGAAGTATTGCTGTAATTGTTATTGATCCCAGGGCTCATGTCATTCAGCGTAGCGATATTGGCATGCTCCGGATTGTAAATAGGTACATGTTGGCCCATGGGCGGATGCTGTACCAAATCAAAAAACATTTTCTTCAATTCATTCACGTCTTTTTTCATGTCAAAGAAGAGTTTGTATAAGATTTCTCTTTCGTTGGCGAACTCAGCCTGTGACACCGCTCCAGGTCCGCCGCTGAGAGCAGGAAGGCGGTTGGTGGTTTGGGCAGGTAAAAAACCGCTGAGCTGTTCGGCATTGATGGACTTCTCTTTGCTGAGCACAGAAATTTGTTCTGCAATGTTTTTAAGCTCTCTGACGTTCCCAGGCCACTGGTACTGTATGAGTATGTTCTTGGCTTCGTCTGTCAGTTGAACAGAAGTCGTTTTGTATTTATCCGCAAAGTCGGTAGCAAATTTTCTGAACAGCAACAAAATGTCTTCCTGACGGTCTCTAAGGGCTGGTACGCGAATGGGAACTGTGTTCAAGCGATAGTAGAGATCTTCTCTGAATTTTCCTTTGTTCGTATATTCCAATAGGTCTTTATTGGTAGCTGCAATCACACGCACATCTGTTTTTTGCACTTTACTGCTTCCTACCCGGATATATTCTCCTGCTTCTAATACGCGCAGCAACCTGGCTTGAGTGCCCAGGGGCATTTCGCCAATTTCATCTAAAAAGATGGTGCCGCCATTTACTGTTTCAAAATATCCTTTTCGACTGTCTACTGCACCGGTGAAAGATCCTTTTTCATGTCCAAACAATTCGGAGTCGATGGTCCCTTCCGGGATGGCACCGCAGTTCACAGCAATGAATGGATTGTGTTTACGGGCGGACAGGGAATGAATAATTTGTGAAAAGACTTCTTTACCCACACCGCTTTCACCGTTGATCAATACACTCAAATCGGTATTGGCTACTTGAACGGCTACATTCAATGCATGATTCAAAGCGGGCGCATTGCCAATGATGCCAAATCTGTTTTTAATGGTTTGTTGATCCATAATTTATACAATTGCTGTTCCAATCAAAGTGCCGGCTGTGCAGGCATGTATAGAGACTTTTACATAATCTCCTTTTTTGAAATGCAGGGCAGGGAAGACCACTACTTTATTTTGGTCGTTTCTGCCATACAATTCAGCATTATTCTTTTTAGAAACTCCTTCTACTAGCACAGTAAATTCCTTCCCAACATCTCGTTGCATACTTTGCAAAGAATGTTGTCTGTGCAGGTCGACCATTTCCTGTAGCCTGCGTTTTTTTGTTTCTAATGGAATGTCATCTTCAAACCTTCTGGCAGCAAGGGTTCCGGGTCTTTCCGAATAAAAATACATGTAGGCCAAGTCGTATTTGCAATACTCCATCAAACTCAATGATGCTTGATGGTCTTCTTCGGTTTCTGTACAGAAGCCCGTAATCATATCGGTGGAAAGTCCGCAATCCGGAAGGATTTCTCTGATTCGGTTTACTTTAGCGATGTACCATTCTCTGCTGTAGGTTCTGTTCATCAGTTGCAAAACTCTGCTGCTGCCACTTTGAACCGGCAAGTGAATGTAGTTGCAAATGTTGTCGTATTTTTTCATAGTGAACAACACATCGTCTGTGATGTCCTTTGGATGAGAAGTAGAAAAACGAACCCTCAATAAGGGGGATATGTCAGCGACTTTTTCTAACAATTGAGCAAAGTTCACTATTTCTTTTTGCGACTCATCTATCCAGTGGTAACTGTCTACGTTTTGCCCCAATAATGTCACTTCTCTGTATCCGTCATTGAACAGGGTTTCGCATTCTGCAATGATGCTTTGTGCGCTTCTGCTTCTTTCCCTGCCTCTTGTGAAGGGCACCACACAGAAGGAGCACATGTTGTTACATCCCCGCATAATGCTTACAAAGGCATTGATTCCATTGCTATTGAGACGGATGGGTGAAATATCAGCATAGGTCTCTTCTCTACTCAATAAAACATTAACGGCTTTTTGCCCAGTGGCAGCTTCTTCAATCAATTGAGGAAGGGTTCTGTATGCATCGGGCCCTACTACAATGTCAACAAGCTTCTCTTCTTCAAGTAGGTCACCTTTGAGCCTTTCGGCCATGCAGCCCAAGATGCCAATGATGAGTGAGGGATTTTGTTTTTTTAGTCTACGAAATTCGGTCAGCCTTTTTCGTATGCGTTCCTCCGCTTTTTCCCGAATAGAACAAGTGTTGATAAGAATGAGATCAGCTATTTCGATATTGGTGGTGGCGCCGATGGATGATTCTTGCAAAATGGAGGCAACTACCTCACTGTCTGCAAAGTTCATGGCGCATCCGTAACTTTCAATGTAAAAATGCTTTTGATACGAATGCGCTCTAGGCAATTGAGGAGAAAAGGCTTCTCCTTGTCTCGCTTCATCATGTGGGCTATGTAAAAGCAATTCCTGCATGAAACCTTCAATCTTTTGAGCGGCAAAGATAAGACAAAAGGCGCTAAATGTGACAGGATGACAGACCCTTGCAAAGCAAGAATCCAGGATTACAGAAGGTTATGTATCCATTTTAAGATGGGAGCTTTCTTGATAACCAGCTATTTTTCAATGGGATAATCCATTTCTCTTCTAATTCTTTTTTAGTTAGTACCGTATTATTAAAGTACAGGGTATCAGGCCCGATAAAATGGTTGTCCAGTGCGTAAGGAAGTTGAGAAAGATGTATTTGTTGTACTTTTTCTTTGACCATGAATGCCAGTGATTGCCGATTGAATAAGTCAACTTTAAATCGCTTTTCCATCTCTTTGATCACTTTTACTGAACTATCGGTGCTGCAACCGCTGACTCCAGTAGCTGTTTCATCAGCCATAAAAACAATAAAGGTTCCAAAAAATAGGTTGGCGTATCCCTGAACGGGTTTCCCGTGACTTTTCCATTCTGTCACAAAATCACTTAACATTTTCTCTATCTCGAATACTTCACTCAAAAAAAACAATCGACTGGATTGATAGATCCATACCCTTGATGAAGGACTGAAATGGCTGGGGATATGCTGTTGAAAAACTAATTCCATGTATGGGGTCCACTATAAGATTGGGTGAAGAATAAAAATATCAAGATTGAATAGCGGCAGCCAAGAGTTCGGCTATATCAAGTACTTGAATGTCTGCCTCTTTCTCTTTGTTTTTGACGCCATCGGTTAGCATGGTGTTGCAAAATGGGCAGGCGGCTGCAATGACACTGGCGCCTGTATCAATCGCTTCATTGCTTCTTTCTATATTGATCCGGCTGTCTCCTTTTTCTTCTTCTTTGAACATTTGTGCACCACCGGCACCGCAACACAACCCATTGCTTCTGCAGCGTTTCATCTCTACCAATGCTACGTCCATGGCCTCCAATACTTTTCGGGGCGCTTCATAAATGTTATTGGCTCTTCCTAGATAGCAACTATCGTGGTAGGTTATTTTTTTGCCTTTGAAGGTGCCTCCTTCGCTCATTTTAATTTTTCCTTCATCAATCAGCTGTTGTAGAAATGTGGCATGATGAATTACTTCATATTCACCTCCCAACACTGGATATTCATTTTTGAGCACATTGAAACAATGAGGGCATGCAGTGACAATTTTTTTAATCTGGTATTGATTCAAGACCTGAATATTTTGATAGGCCATCATCTGAAACATGAATTCATTGCCGGCACGCCTGGCTGGATCGCCTGTGCACATTTCCTCCTTTCCGAGGATGGCATATTTAATGCCCACTTTGTCCAAAATGGTTACAAAGGCTTTGGTGATTTTTTGCGCCCTTTGGTCAAAACTACCCGCGCAACCTACCCAAAATAATATTTCTGGCTGATCGCCGCTTGCTACAAATTCTGCCATCGTAGGTACACGCATCTTGACTCTGTTTTGTTGTACAACAAAGTAAATAAGAAATTATGATTGATGTTTGTTTGATTGCCTTTAATTTTGAAAAATAAACGATTCCTTGAAAAAAATCATTCACCGCTTGACGCACTGGGAGGCCTGGCCTTTTAATTTGATTTATGCTCCCTTGGCTCCTTTCTGGCTCTATTACATGCTGCGCTCCAGGTCGGTTTGGTTTTTCACCCCCAGCAACCCTAAAATTACCTTTGGTGGCTTGGAAGGAGAAACCAAAAAGGAAATGTATAATTTGCTTCCTGCGCATTTGTATCCAGCCACTTTTTCCGTTATGCCAAAAGCGCCTTTCTTCACTGTGGTCGAACAAATGCAACAAAAACAGATTCAGTTTCCTTGCGTGGTAAAGCCGGAAGTAGGTGGTCAGGGAATATTGTTCAGAAAAATAGACTCCCTGGAACAATTGGAGGCCTATCACCAACAGGTGCCTGTTGAGTATATGGTTCAGGCGATGGTTCAATACCCTATGGAAGTGAGTGTTTTTTATATCCGACATCCAAAGGAGCAAAAGGGACGCATCACCGGATTTTTACACAAAATTCCTATGAGGGTGATAGGAGATGGCGTCCAGAGTTTGGAGCAGTTAATCCTTCAGCACCCCAAAGCGGCCAAACGAACAAATGAATTGTTTGCCAAACATCAATCTTTATTACAACAAGTGATTCCATCGGGAGAAACCTATGTATTGAGTTACGCAGGCAATCACAATCGTGGCGCCCATTTTGTTGATTTGAAAGACCATATTAATGAATCTCTTCTCGATGTATTTGATACATTGAGTCATTCTATTGACGATTTCTTTTACGGCAGGTATGACATCATGTGCAATAGCATAGAAGCCTTGCAGCAAGGAAAAGAATTTATGATATTGGAATACAATGGTTGTGGAGCGGAGCCCAATCACATTTATGATACCGGCTATTCTTTGAGGAGTGCCCATCGTGAAATCCTGCTTCATTGGAAATCATTGTATGAAATCAGTCGTTTCAATGCGCTACAAGGTCATCAACCCTGGCCGTTTTGGAAGGGCCTTTCTTTTTTGCGAGCCACCAGAAAGATATTTAAAGAAATGAGGGCAAAGGATCAATCTATAGATTAAAAAAATCCATGGGCAATACACTAAAAATATTTGGTTGGGGATGTATGATTAGTTTCTTAGGGTCCCTTCCGCTCGGAACACTCAACGTGGCGGCGATGCAAATTGCCATTCAAGAAAGCATTACACAGGCTATGTATTTCTCTTTAGGTTCTTTGTTGATTGAAATGATCTATGTGCGTATATCCTTGGTCGGCATTGATTGGGTCAGGAAGCAAACGAAGCTGATGCGATGGATGGGTTGGATAACGTTTTTGATTATTATAGCATTGGCAGTAGGAAGTTTTTGGGCTGCAGCTCATTCGGATGGACAAACGAAAAATGTCATTTTGCAAAACAACCTCCACCGATTTGTTTTGGGGGCGCTGATGTGTGCCATTAACCCTGTTCAAATACCCTTTTGGTTTGGTTGGAGTACCATTTTGTTTTCTAAAAAGATTCTTTCACCCTCCTCCCTTCAATACAATGTGTATATACTGGGTATAGGAATAGGTACTTTGTTGGGTAATGCTGTATTCATTTTTGGAGGTAGATGGGTTGCAGTCAAAATTCACCACAGTGAACAATACATCAACTGGGTCATTGGGGGCATTTTTGCATTGTCGGCATGCCTTCAATTGTGGAAATTACTCAGACACAAAGAGGCAATTGAATCGAATGATCAAAAAACAATTTAAGATTTCGCCCATTCATCTCTATCGTCCGGGCTCAATTTCCAGGGAGCGAAATTGTTTTCGATATTGCTAAACATGGCATTCCATTCCTGAGGGGCATTGCTGTCTTCCATAATCAAACTCCTTCGAAGTTCCATGATGATATCCAATGGGCTGATGCTTACTGGACATTCCTGCACACATGCGTTACAGGTGGTGCAGGCGCGCAATTCTTCAATGGTAATATAATCGTTTAGCAAAGTTTTGCCATCGTCCTTAAATTGGCCATTCATTTGAATATTCTTACCTACTTCCTGTAAACGATCCCTGGTATCCATCATGATTTTTCTGGGGCTCAATTGTTTGCCGGTTTGATTGGCAGGGCAGGCAGTAGAGCATCTGCCACATTCTGTACAGCTGTAGGCATCCAGTAAATTTTTCCAACTCAAATCCATGACATCTTTCGCGCCAAATTTCATAGGCGGAGTGGCATCTGTGGGGGCCAGCTCAGGTTGCATCATATACTTTACTTCGTTTTGCACCTGTTCCATATTGTGCATTTCGCCCATGGGCCTTAGTCGGGCATAATAGGCATTTGGGAAAGCCAATAGAATATGCAAGTGTTTGCTATAAGGCAGGTAGTTTAAGAAAGCGAAAATGCCTAGAATATGCAACCACCAGCAAGTTCTTTCGATGAGCATCAGTTGTCCAATGGAAAAATTCGAAAAATAGGAAACCAATTTGCCTGAAATTACAAAAGCGCCGGTATCGTGATAATGACTGTTGCCCAATAGTTGAATAGAGCGATCGGTTGCATTCATGGTCAGAAAAAGACTCATCAATACAATTTCGCTGATTAAAATAAAATTAGCATCCGACCGAGGCCACCCATCCAGGTCTTTGCTCAAGAACCGTTTGATTTTCAACAGATTTCTTCTGGCTAAGAAAACAACACAAACCGCGATTACGCCAAGGGCCAGCCATTCAAAAAAGTTAATGAGTAGGGGATACAAATGACCCAAAGGCTCAAAGAAAATCCGGTGTTTGCCCAATATTCCGTCCAACACAATTTCTAATACTTCAATATTGATGATGATGAAACCGGCGTAAATTACAAAGTGCATGAGCGCAACCGTTGGATTGCGAAACATCTTTTTCTGTCCAAAAGCAAGCAGCAATAAATTTTTCCATCGGAGGGAGGGGTTATCGGTCAGGTCCTCTGCTTTTCCCAATAAAATATTGCTTTTAATCTGAAGAATGTTTTTGGTGAACAACCAAATACTAAATCCGGATAGAAGCACAAAGGCAATCTGTGGTAAATATTGCATGGATGAATGTTAGGGTAGCTAAGGTAAAGTATTTCGTATTTACTATTAAATAATTTCGGAACTTTCCATTTCAAAAGCAATGAGCTATGATGATACTCAATCAGGAAACTGC
>CANGBQ010000077.1 GCA_947451985.1 Chitinophagaceae bacterium
GTATTGGAAGACCCAGTACCTATGCGCCGACTATCTCAACGATCATTAAGAGAACCTATGTTGAAAAAAAGGACAAGGAGCCGATCAAAAGAAATTACCAAGTCCTTCAATTGCAACATGATCAAATCAAGAAGGTAACGGAACAAGAAAATACAGGTGCCGAAAAATCCAAGTTGTTCCCAACCGATCTGGGATTGGTGGTAACCGACTTCTTGAATCAACATTTTAAAAACGTGATGGATTATTCCTTCACGGCTAATATTGAAAAAGAGTTTGATGAAATAGCCGATGGCAGAATGAGCTGGAATAAAATGGTGGAAGATTTTTATACCCCCTTCCACCAAGGAGTGGCGCACACCCTTGAAACTGCTGAACGCGCTGTGGGTGAGCGAACCTTAGGCGTCACTGAAAACGGAAAACCGTTGATTGCCCGCATGGGCAGATATGGTCCGATGGTTCAAATCGGTTCTCAAAATGATGAAGAAAAACCAAGGTTTGCCAAACTCAAAGCGAGTCAAAGCATCGAAACCATCCAATTCAATGAAGCATTGGATTTGTTCAAACTCCCTATGACCCTCGGTGAACATGAAGGACAGGAAGTGACCGTGAATGCTGGCCGTTTTGGCCCCTATGTGAAATGGGGTGAACAATTCATCTCTGTTCCCAAAGGAGAAGAACCCACAGAAATCGACTTATCCAGAGCCATCGAAATCATTACTGCCAAACAAATTGAAGACGCGCCCATTGGTTATTACAATGAAAAGCCCATTACCAAAGGGAAAGGAAGATTTGGCCCATTCATCAAGTGGAATGATTTGTTTATCAATATCCCGAGAGCATATGATTTTGACACCTTGAGCCAAGAGGATTGCAATGCACTGATCGAAAAGAAAATTGAAAAAGAAGCCAACCGATTCATACAACAGTGGCCTGAAGAAAAAATCGCCATTGAAAATGGCAGGTGGGGTCCATTTATCCGATTTGGCAAGAAAATGCTCAAATTGATTGGCAAAGGCGCCAATGGCAAATACACTGCCGAAGAATTGGGTGTGATGGATTTGGATCAAATCAAAAAAATGATTGTGGAACAAGAGCCCAATGCCTTTGGCAAGAAAAAGGCGCCTGCAAAAAAAGCAGCCACCAAGAAAGCAGCAACAAAAAAAGCAGCTGTTAAAAAAGCGGCGAAAAAGAAATAAAACAATTGCTCCGATAAAGTTTGTCACGGCTGTGGAAAATTATACCTCTACACAGTTACATAAGTTGCCGATATTGATCATGCGTTCATCAACGAACTCATTATTTTGCAAGAAGACAAACAAATAAAAGCCCTGCTCGATTTACTGGATGATCCGGACGAGGTGGTCTACGCCAGTGTGAGTGACAAAATCATCTCCATGGGCAAAGATATCATTCCCAATCTGGAGCATTTATGGGAAAGTATTCACAACGAGGAAACACAAGAACGCATCGAGCAATTGATTCATCGTTTGCACTTTCGCGATTTGACATCTGAGTTTACCCAATGGACAAATAATTCAACTGATTTATTGGCGGGCGCCTTGATTGTTGCCCGATACCATTACCCCGAAATGCAGGCTGGAACTGTATTGCAAGAAATTGAAAAAATCAGAAGAAACATTTGGCTGGAACTGAACAACTACCTGACACCGCTTGAAAAGATCAATGTCATCAACAGCATTTTGTTCAATTATTATAAGCTGGGCGGTGTGGAAGTTGGTTACGACAACCCCGATCATTTTTTAATCAATAAAACCTTGGAGACCAAAAAAGGAAACGCCATCAGCAATGGTATTTTATACCAATCGCTCTGCCGAATGCTAGATATCCCAGTAAGGGCGATTAACATTCCTAGGCAATTCATATTGGGCTATTTTGATGAGCAATATGATCGGATGAATCCTTCTGGTCACCCCTCGGAAAAAATTAAATTTTTCATTGATCCTTTTTCCGGACAAGTATACTCTCACAAAGACATAGAAAATTATCTCAAAAGACTGACTTCTACTCCAGCTCCCGCTCATTTCAGGGCACTAAACAATAAACGCATCGTTCAATTATTGCTCAAAGAATTGAGCAAATGTTTTGACAATGAAAACAACCAGTATAAAATGGAGGAGCTTTTATCACTAGCCCATTTACTTGATATATGATTTACCACATCACCCAGCAAACCCAATGGCAAAAAGCCTTGCAGGAAGGCGCCTTTGAAACCGGTTCTTTGCAAACAGAAGGTTTTATTCATGCCAGTCAAGATTCTCAAGTAGCCGGCGTATTGCATCGTTACTATCAAGGCATCTCAGATTTGGTCAAACTGCATATTGACGAAACCAAATTAACATCCCCGCTTCGATGGGAACATTCACCTTCAGTGAATGAAGAATTCCCTCATATTTATGGAAAAATCAACCTAGAGGCTGTGGTGAAAGTAGAAATTATTTAGACCCTTCCGGTTTTTCTTTTTCTTTTACCACCACTATATCTTTCAACTCTACAGTGATGGGTACAATGCCTACCTGCAGAATGGCTTTTTTGCCCCTTATTTCTTTTACAATGCCCACTTGCTTATTTTGCTTCATTTTTACCTTTTGCCCTACCTGAACTGGTCCGCCTATTTCTTCAAATTGATCATTGATTTTTTTCTGTTGTTTGTCGGATCGGATTTTTTCTTTTTGGCCAGACAGCAACGCATCCATGATTTTAATGACAGACTGTTTGTTGTCCGTCTTTTTCCATTCAACAATCATGGCTTTCAGCTTACGCTCCATATCCTTCAAATACACCCATTTATCTGAAGCAATTTTGTTTTGCAAGGTTAATTTCTCAACTTCCTGCCGATGCTCTTCGCGCTGAATAATATGCTGCATCTCTTTTTGCAGGCGGTCATTTTCTTTGATTTGCTTTTGCAGTAAAACCTTCTCCTGATTGATTTTCTGCAAATCCTGTTCGGTGGTGTTCAATAGTTTGTCAAGTCTAAACTGATTGACATCCACCAATTTTCGGGCCCGATCAATCAACTTCTTATCCAAACCAATTCTTTCGGCAATGGAAAAAGTATAGGAACTGCCCGGACTTCCGATTTGCAAGCGGTACAAAGGCTTTAAATTTTTTTCGTCAAATTGCATGGCTCCATTGATGACTCCTTTCACTTTATTGGCCATCACTTTCAGATTCAAATAATGGGTGGTCACTATGCCAAATGAACGTTTAACCGCCAATTCTTCCAGAATCACTTCTGCAAAAGCACCGCCCAAATTGGGATCACTCCCACTACCCAGCTCGTCTATAAAAAACAAGGTCTTCCCATTTGCATGTTCCAAAAAATGTTTCATGTGTGTGAGGTGCGAAGAATAAGTACTCAATTCAAATTCCACACTTTGCGAATCACCAATATGAATCATCAGTTGTTTGAATATTCCCAACTCGCTCTCCGGACTAACCGGAATCAACAAGCCACTTTGCATCATCAATTGCAAAAGACCGACTGTTTTCAGGGTAACGGTTTTGCCACCTGCATTAGGCCCGCTGATGACCAGAATGCGTTGATCGGCATCGAGGGTAAGTTGTATGGGTATGGTGGGTTTATTGAGGGCTTTGTTGTACAACAGCAGCAACGGATGATACGCATTGACCAATTTTAGATGGGCTTTGTCAACCACCACCGGATAATGCCCCCCAATATCAATTGCCAAACGGGCTTTAGCCCTGATAAAATCGAATTCGCCAGATAGTTGATAATAACCGTTAAACAAAGCCGAAAATACACTCAGCTCTTCCGTTAGTTTTTTAAGGATTCTGTACACCTCTCTTGATTCCTCATTTTCGAGCGAAAAGATATGGTTGTTGAGCTCCGTGGTTTCTTCGGGCTCGATAAAACTGGTTCTTCGACTGTCACTTTCGGCATGTAAAATACCCTTCACCATTCGTTTCTGTTCGGCAAAAACTGCCAGCACCCTCCTGCCATTCATGAAACTCTCTTCTATATCGGCCAAATAGCCCTGCTTATTCAGCTTTGCTGCCACCCGATCAAACACCCTTCTCAGTTCTTGCCGCTTTTTGTACAAATTCATTCTGATTTGATGCAATTCATCACTGGCATTGTCTTTTACCAATCCAGCCTCATCCAGTACCTCATCAATCATTTGGCGAATGGATTTGTCATAATACAAATCTTTCAACACACTGGCAAGAGAAGGATAGGCAGTCTTTCTTTCTTCGTCAAACCATCTAAAAATTTGCTGCGTATTCTCTAATAATTTACGAAGCAATAAAAACTGTTCTGAAGCAAGGGTCGCCCCCGGGATAGCGAGCAACTTGAGCTCTTTTGTCAATGCTATCGAAAAATCGTTGGGAAAATACAACCCTGTCAAAGAGATTGATTTGAATTCGTCGGTTTGACGAAGCGCTGATTCAATGTATTCCTTTTTCGTGTGGATACGAAGAGCTGCTGCTTTGTTTTTAGCAAGTTCATTCCTGCAATGACCCATGAGCAACGCTTTGATTTTATCAAATTCAAGTTGCAATAAAGTAGACGCCGGAAAAATATTCATGAACCGTTAAAAGTTTGAAGCGCAAAGTTATTGGATAAATTCTTCTTTGACTCCATTCAAGCCAAAAATGGACGATAAAAAAAGCCATCTGAAACAGACGGCTTTATGAATGATAGATACAAAATTATTCTGCAGGTGGTGGAGGCGGCGCAGGAGTGTCTTCTTTTTTGTCAACATGTAACTTGCCGAGCTCGGAACCTTTTTTCTTTTGCTGCACTTTGGGCGCAAACATTACATGCATCCTTTTCCCTTCCATTTTAGGCATACCTTCTAGTGCGCCGATGTCTTTTAGCCTGTCTGCAAATTTCAACAATAACAACTCTCCCCTTTCTTTAAACATGATGGCCCTTCCTTTGAATTGAACATGCGCTTTCACTTTATCTCCGTCTTGCAAAAATTTCTCTGCATGCTTCACTTTGAATTCGAAATCATGGTCATCTGTGTTGGGGGTAAAACGAATTTCCTTCACCTCGCTGGTTTTGGATTTCGCTTTCATCTCCTTCTTCTTCTTTTTCTCTTCGTATAAAAATTTATTGTAGTCGATGATTTTACATACAGGTGGATTAGCGCCTGGAGAAATTTCAACCAAATCCAATTGAAGGGATTGTGCTAATTTAATGGCTTCAGGCGTAGGGAATATGCCCGGTTCTACATTTTCGCCCACCAATCGCACTTCGGGCGATTTGATCATAAAATTGGTACGATGGGCCTGTTGTTGTTCTTTTCTAAAACGAGGGTTGAATGTGCCTCTGGGTGGTCTGGGTGGAAATGCCATTGAATTGGTTTGGTTTACAATAGTGTTTAAAAGGTCAAGTTATAATTAATTTATTCTCCTTTTCTAGATTTGATTTCAGTTGTCAAAGCGGCGATGAATTCATCGACGAGTTGGGCGCCCATATCTCCTTTTCCTTGTCTGCGGATGGACACTTTGTCCTCATTCATTTCTTTCTCTCCAATCACCAGCATATACGGCACTTTCATCACCTCCGTATCTCTGATTTTCTTGCCGATTTTTTCGTTTCGATCATCAATTTCTACACGAATATCCGCTTTTTTCAGCTTTTGCAAAATTGTATTTGCATAATCCATGAACTTGTCGCTGATCGGCAGAATCTTAACCTGCAGCGGGGCCAGCCAGGTAGGGAATTTCCCCGCATAATGTTCCAACAAAAATCCAATAAAGCGCTCATGGGTACCCAATGGGGCTCGGTGAATGATCAATGGTACATCTGTGCTGTTCTGCTGATTGGTATAGGACAACTTAAACTTATTGCCACTGTTAAAATCCACTTGATTGGTAGCCAATGTAAATTCTCTGCCAATGGCACTCCAAATCTGCACATCAATCTTGGGGCCGTAAAAAGCCGCTTCATCCTGCACTTCAATGTACGGGATGTTAGATTCTATTAACACTTGTCTGACCATGGATTCGGTCTGTTGCCAGAGGGCGGGTTCATTAACATATTTCTGTCCCAGTTTTTTGGGATCATGCAAACTCAGTCGCATCACATATTTATCGACTCCAAAAATGTTGAAATACTTGATGTACATTTCATTCACAGCCCGGAACTCATCGGCAAATTGCTCCTTGCTGCAATAAATATGCGCATCGTTCATGTGCAGGCAACGAACACGCATCAATCCAAACAGTTCTCCACTCTGTTCGTATCGATAACAAGTACCATATTCAGCAATTCTGAAAGGAAGGTCTTTGTAACTTTTTGGCTCTGCATCAAAGATTTTGTGGTGGTGCGGACAATTCATTGCACGGAGGTAATATTTTGTTCCGTCAATTTCCATAGGTGGAAACATACTATCCGCGTAATAGGGCAAATGCCCGCTCGTCTGATACATGCTTTCTTTGGCAATGTGAGGGGTCACTACTCTTTTGTATCCTGCGGCAGCTTCCGTTTCCTTGGCCAGTCTTTCTAGCTCTTCGATAATGATGGTTCCATTGGGAAGCCAAAGGGGCAACCCCTGTCCCACCTGGTCATCCATTGTATAAATAGACAATTCCTTGCCCAATTTTCGATGATCTCTTTTCTTGGCTTCCTCCAGCATCAATAAGTATTCATCCAGTTCCTTTTGGTTCGGAAACGTGATGCCATACACTCGGGTGAGCTGTTTGTTTTTTTCATCTCCTTTCCAATAAGCACCCGCTACACTGGTAAGCTTGATGGCTTTGATAGCACCCGTAGAAGGGATGTGCGGTCCGCGGCACAAATCGGTGAAGCTGCCTTGAGTATAAAAACTGATTTCTCCATCTGTCAGATTGCTCAACAAATCGAGTTTGTATTCGTCCCCCTTTTCAGTGAAATATTGAACCGCTTCTGCCTTGGGAATCGCCTTTCTGATGTAAGGATTGTTTTGTTTAGCGAATTCATTCATTTTCTTTTCCAACATAGCCAAATCATCCTCACTGAGTTTTGCATCTCCCAAGTCAATGTCATAATAAAATCCATGATCGATGGCGGGGCCAACCCAGAATTTAGCATGCGGAAATACAGTTTGAACCGCCTCTGCCATCAAGTGCGCAGATGAGTGCCAGAAAGTCGACTTGGCATCTGCATCATCCCAGGTGAGCAATTTGAGGGAAGCATCCGTTGAAATAGGTCTGGTGGCATCCCAAACCTCCCCATTGATTTGTGCGGCCATTACCTTCTTGGCAAGGCCCTCACTGATGGATTTGGCAACCTCCATAGCAGTTGTTCCGGGTGCATAGCTTCTCTCGGCTCCATCTGGCAATGTAATCTTGATCATAGCGTTTCTGCGTTCGTCTGTTTAGGGTACAAATTTAACGAAGTCTTGGCGAATAGCATCGGCCCTGAGCAGATTTTGACGCTGTTTTCTGCATTATTTTTGCAAGGATTAAAATTTCAATTGCACATGGGCAAATCTCTACTCTCTTTCCTATTGATTTTTTCATTTCAACCCCTTTTTGCCCAAAATGTGACCGGGCAATGGAAAGGTGAATTTTCCGATTTGAGCAGCGGCTATTCAAGCATGGGAGGCGACAAATGTGAATATGTACTGGAACTGGAAACCAACGGAACAAAAGTCACTGGCTCTTCTTATACCTATTTTTCAGAAGGAGGCAGAAGATATTACACCATTTGTAAAGTGGAAGGAAGCATTGACCCCCAAAAAAAATACGTGGAAGTCAGGGAAATCGTACGCACTAAAACAAATATTCCCAACAATGTCAACAACTGTTTGCAAGTACACAAGCTGACTTATTTCAAAAAAGGGAATGAAGAAACCATGGAAGGTGACTGGGTACCTGCGCCGAATCAGACAGGTGATTGCGGTTATGGCAATACATCTCTTTCCCGAAGATTGTTGGTCAACAGCTTCCCCAATGCCAATAGTAAAATAGCCAAAAGGGATACAGACCCAAAACAAGACAATAAAAAAATTACCAAAGCGGAAAAAGTAGACGCTTCCAACCCAATTGCTTCAAAAGAGGATCGACTGAACAATTCCCCTGCTGTCACACTTCGGAAAAACAACACAGAGGACACACCTTCCGACAAGCAAGAAAATCCTGTTGAGCTCTATTCAAAATTGAAAGAACGTGTCAGCACAGTTATTAAAACAATTGAAGTGGAAACCTATAGTGTAAAAGTAGATCTCTACGA
>CANGBQ010000078.1 GCA_947451985.1 Chitinophagaceae bacterium
ATATGTCTAAACTAATTTACTTCGATATCGAAGCCAGAAACAAAATGAAAAAAGGCGTTGACACTCTTGCCAACGCTGTGAAAGTAACTTTGGGACCCAAAGGTCGCAATGTAGTCATCGATAAAAAATTCGGTGCCCCTCAAGTAACCAAAGATGGGGTGACGGTTGCTAAAGAAATTGATCTGGAAGATCCTATTGAAAATATGGGTGCCCAGATGGTAAAAGAAGTGGCTTCTAAGACTGCAGACATTGCAGGAGACGGAACCACCACGGCTACTGTACTCGCACAATCCATCATTGGCGAAGGATTGAAAATGGTGGCAGCCGGCGCCAATCCAATGGATTTGAAACGCGGTATTGACAAGGCAGTTGCTTTGGTAGTAGAAAATCTAAGAAGCCAGTCTCAAACAGTTGGGAACGACACTAAAAAAATTCAACAAGTAGCTACCATTTCTGCCAACAATGACGAAACCATCGGCAAGTTGATTGCAGAGGCTTTTGTAAAAGTGGGAAAAGAAGGTGTTATTACTGTTGAAGAAGCAAAAGGAACTGACACTACTGTAGAGGTAGTAGAGGGAATGCAATTTGACAGAGGATATGTATCTCCCTACTTTGTTACCAACAGCGAAAAAATGGAAGCGGAATTGCAAAATCCTTATATTCTTATTTACGATAAGAAGATCAGTGCCATGAAAGACATCCTGCACATTTTGGAAAAAGTGGCTCAAACCGGACGTCCATTGTTGATCATTGCGGAAGACCTTGAAGGGGAAGCTTTGGCAACATTAGTAGTGAACAAATTACGTGGCACCATTAAAGTAGCAGCGGTGAAAGCCCCGGGTTTTGGCGACAGAAGAAAAGAAATGTTGACAGACATAGCTATTCTGACTGCAGGCGTAGTGATCAGCGAAGAACAAGGATACAAGTTGGAGAATGCCGACCTTACCTATTTGGGTCAAGCGGCTTCTGTAACCATCAATAAGGACAATACCACCATCGTGGGCGGGAAAGGGAAAAAATCTGATATCACTGCACGTGTGAATCAAATCAAAGCCCAAGTGGAAAACACTACCAGCGATTACGATCGTGAGAAATTACAAGAGCGCCTGGCTAAATTGGCTGGCGGCGTTGCGGTATTGTATGTAGGTGCTGCCACTGAAGTAGAAATGAAAGAAAAGAAAGACCGTGTGGATGATGCATTGCATGCTACCCGTGCGGCTGTTGAAGAAGGTATTGTGCCTGGCGGAGGCGTTGCTTACATTCGTGCGGTTTCTAGTTTGGATGCCAAAGTGAAAGGTCAATTGGAAGACGAACAAACAGGTATGCAAATTGTGCGTCGCGCCATTGAAGAGCCTATTCGTACTTTGACTGCCAATGCTGGCATCGACGGATCGATTGTGGTTCAAAAAATCAAAGAAGGCAAAGGCGATTTCGGTTTCAATGCTAGAACAGAAAATTATGAAAATCTGTTCAAAGCAGGAGTCATTGATCCTACTAAAGTTAGTCGCGTGGCATTGGAAAATGCAGCTTCTATTGCAGGTATGTTGCTGACCACAGAATGTGTTATTGCAGACAAACCTAAGAAAGAAGAAGCGCCTATGGGCGGTGCACCGGATATGGGTGGCATGGGCTACTAATCAAATGATAGTTGATCTTCAAATCCCCGCTTTCGCGGGGATTTTTTATGGTTTCAATCGAATGTTTTTGCCAAATATTTTTCGGAGAGAATCAAGTACAATCGTTGAGTCAGATAAAGGATGTTCAATGGGCAGCTCTATTAAAAATTGTCCGGATTCTTTTCGAGTCAAGACGACTTTGTGGCCAAAGCCAGATAATTTTTGAAAAGATTTTGTAGCACCGGAACTATCTGTGAATTCTTTTAAAATAATGCCAAAGGATGAACTGTCTGTTGATACGGCAGGCAAGGTTGTGTCCTTGACAGGTATCGTGTCGGTGGTAGGTAGGTTCAGATTAGCGGTATCTTTTTTGTCGTTGTTATGGGTAGAAGGGGAAGAGACATTGTAATACAAATAGAAAAAAACCAATGCGCCAACCACTGCTAAAATCAACACCAAGGGCACCCATTTGGTTTGTTTTATTTCTTTGCTGGCTGAAGAGAAATCAAAATCACTGTTTTCTTTGATTACTGAAGTGTTGAGCTGTTCTGTCTGTTGTGGGTTGTTCAAATCTTCCTGGGCAAAAGTGTAGGTGCCATCTTGTGTCTTTCTAAGTACACCAATTCCTTTTATATAGAGAGGTTTGCCAATTTGCAGAAATTGTTTGGACAACAAGGTATATGACTCTAGATCTGAAGCAGCCAAGGACTTTATTTTTTTGGTTTCAGCGGCAATGCTGTCCACCAAGGATTCGTCTTTGGCTTCTCTGTGATTGTATTCAAAATGAATACCATCGGTTGGGAGCCTGCTTTCAGCTTCTTCAGTATGGGAATTGTCGGTAGCAAAATAGAACGAGCCAATTCCCTCAAGGCTGAGTTTTTTGTGAGAATAGAGGTGTTTGACAAGCAGCTGTTCAATTTTCATACAATTCTTTGGTCATTGATGCCCTGCAAGATATTCATTTTATGATAAAACATTTAAGCCCAATTCATGTAAATTTGTAATATGCTGACAGAAAAGGAGATAGCTTTTATTCATCATTGGGAATCGGTAAGAGTAGCGCACAGCAGCTTCAGGAGTAAACTGCTGAGGGGCTTGCCGATGGCCATGTTTTTTGGCCTGCCTATTCTTTTTTCTATTGCAGCTGTGTATTTTTTATCTCCTGAATGGTATTCAAAGATTTCTCAACAAGCCAATCATTCCACACTGGTGGTGTTGGTTGCAGTTGGTATAGCGGTATTCTTTTTCTCTTTTATGCGCATGCATTTCAAATGGGAAATGAATGAACAACTATACAATGAACTCAAATACAAACAAAATAAAGCTATCAATAAACCATAAACAAGATCGAATGAAAACCCGCACTATTATTCCCCCCTTTATTGTATTGCTTCTTCCAGCAACCTTGTTGGTGTTGGCAAGTTGCATGAAAGCCCCCAAATGTCCTTACTCCCAAAGCTCCAAAGTGGCATCAGTGGCCGAAGTGGATTCAATTAAAAGATACCTGGCTGAAAACAGCATCACCAATGCTGTACAAGATTCTTCGGGTGTTTTTTATGTGACCAGCAATTCCGGACAAGGTTCTACTCCGGATGTCTGCAGTTCTATTTATATCAATTACAGTGTATATCGTTTTGGATACCTGACGTCTTTTGACAGCAACACAACCCCCACTGGCTTTGCCTGTACCTTGGGTCAACTGATCGATGGGGTGAAAAAAATATCTACTAAAATCAAAGCAGGAAGTTCTGTCACTATGTTCATTCCACCTTCATTGGCATATGGTGCCACTGAAATGAGGGATGGGAATGGAATGGTCATTTTGCCTGCCAACTCTTATTTGAAATTTCAAATGACTATCTTGTCTGTGCAGTAATGTTCGACAACTTAATTGAATGAAAGCAATACGTTTTCCTTTTAACTGATTCCATTGAGCCAAGAATCTATTTCTGTTTTTGATATGTTTAAGATTGGGGTAGGGCCTAGCAGCAGCCATACCCTAGGCCCATGGCGTGCAGCGCAACTGTTCACGTCCTCCCTGCAAAACAAAGGACTCCTGTCCAGCGTAAAAGCATTGGAAGTATTGCTGTATGGCTCTCTTGCCAAAACCGGCAAAGGACACGGTACCGACATAGCTGTTCAGTTGGGATTGAGTGGAGAGGATCCTGTCCGTTTTGAGGTGGAAAACATCGGAGCCAAGATGGATGACATCAAACAGATGAATCGACTCTTATTAGCCGGTATACATGAAATACCATTCGTGCCTACCGATGACATCGAATTTTTATACAACGAATCGCTTCCGTATCATCCCAATGCCCTTAGTTTTCTGGTGACTTTACAAGATGGACAAACTTTGTCAGAAACTTATTACTCTATTGGGGGAGGATTTGTGCAACAAGAAGGCCTGTCAACAACGGCTCAACAACAAACGAAACTAACTTTTCCTATTAATACTTCAGAAGAATTATTGCACTGGTGCCGAACTACTGGTTTGAGCATTGCTGAAATAGTACTAGAGAACGAAAACGCCTGGAGGACGGAGCAAGCAACCAAAGACGGGCTGATGGAAATTTGGCAAGTGATGCAGGACTGTATGTATAAAGGATGCCATACCAAAGGTTTTTTACCCGGTGGACTCGAAGTAAGCAGAAGAGCATTTGAGCTGAACAAAAAATTAACCCAGGGCAAAGCTTATGCCAATGTAGACGAATGGAAGAATCAAATCAAAACAGGTGGTCATCAATTCAATTACATTTTGGATTGGGTGAGTTGTTTTGCTTTGGCCGTTAATGAAGAGAACGCTTCATTTGGCAGAGTGGTGACGGCGCCTACCAATGGAGCTGCCGGTGTTATTCCTGCTGTGTTGATGTACTATATTCTTTTTTGTGAGGGAGACAGCGACGATAAAATCGCCCACTTTTTATTGACGGCCTCTGAAATCGGAAGCATATTCAAAAAGGGCGCCACTATTTCTGCTGCGATGGGAGGTTGCCAAGCGGAAATAGGCGTGAGCAGTGCTATGGCGGCGGCCGCGTTGACTGAATGTGTGGGAGGTACGCAACGCCAAGCCTTGATGGCCGCTGAAATTGCCATGGAACATCACTTGGGTCTGACTTGTGATCCGATTGGCGGATTGGTACAAATTCCTTGCATCGAAAGAAATACCATGGGCGCCATCAAAGCCATTACAGCCAGTCAATTGGCTATGCAGAGTGCGCCCGATTTTGCAAAAGTGAGTTTGGATGGTGTCATTAAAACCATGTGGGACACTGCGTTGGATATGAACAGCAAATACAAAGAAACAGCGGACGGCGGCTTGGCGGTGAATATACCATTGGGCTTAAGTGAGTGCTAATTAAATTCCATATTTCTTCTTGATGTCTCGATCGGCTTCTCTTTCTTTAATCGTGTTTCTTTTGTCGTATAATTTTTTTCCTTTACCCAGACCAATTTCAACTTTTGCCAATCCTTTTTCGCTAAAGAAAATTCGGGTAGGAATGATGCTGTAGCCTTTCTCTTTTATTTTAGCGCCGAGTTTAGATAATTCTCTTTTATTGAGCAGTAGCTTTCTTTCCTGGAGCGGCTCATGATTACCAATCGTTCCAAAAGCATACGCTGAAATATGCAGGCTTTTGATGAACAATTCGCCATTGTGGAATACGCAATAGCTGTCATTGAAACTGACTTTTCCGGCTCTCAAAGATTTGATTTCGGTACCGGCCAGCACAATACCCGCCGCATAGGTGGCTTCGAAAAAATATTCAAAATGTGCTTTTCGGTTGACGAATTCCAAGGGTTGAATTTTTGTAAAGGTACGGACTGCTGTAGAAATGAGGTTGATAGCGACTTTATACACTACGGAATGATTGAAATATATAAGTCTCGATGGTATAAAAAAGAAAACCAGGGTAGACACCCCGGTTCGTTTTTAATCCGTACCCTATGAAAACTGATGCGAATTTATAGACACGGTGTTACAAATTCAAATTTATTTATTGAATTTTGATGAGCGGTTTTTTCGGAGTGCGATCTACAGCCGGATTGGCCAAATCCTGAGAAATCTTATGCTTTCCCAACCTTGAAGGGCAATGTTGATAATCAGGTGATTGAGAGGGGGGTTATCCTTTGAAAAGAACCAACAGTCGAGCCATTTTCTCTTTCATTTCATGTCGGTTGACAATAAAGTCCAGAAATCCGTGCTCCAATAAGAATTCACTGCGCTGAAAACCAGGAGGAAGGTCTTTTTTAATGGTTTCTTTAATAACTCTAGGGCCCGCGAATCCAATTAGGGCATCTGGTTCGCCACAAATGACATCTCCCAGCATGGCAAAGGAAGCCGTGGTGCCTCCAAATGTCGGATCGGTACACAATGATATATAAGGCACTTTGGCGTCACTCAATTGCTTGAGTTTGCCGGATGTTTTTGCGAGTTGCATCAAGGAGAATGCGCTCTCCATCATTCGAGCGCCACCGCTCTTATTGATGATCATGAAAGGGATGCGGTGTTCAATACAATAATCACAGGCTCGTGCGATTTTTTCACCCATTACACTACCCAAGCTACCACCTATAAATTCAAAATCCATACAGGCCACTACCAGATCATTTTCCATTACTTTGCCGTGTGCTACAGTGATGGAGTCGTGAATATCAGTTTTGGCATAAGTTTCTTCCAATCTTTTTTGGTAGGGTTTCAAATCAACAAACCCTAGCATGTCTTTGGATTTGATATTGGCAAACAGTTCGGTGTATTCGTTGTTGTCAAACAAAATTTCGAAATATTCATTGCTGCCAATTCTATGGTGATGGTCGCACTTAGGACAAGTGAATTTGTGTTCCGCTAGCTCGGAAACGGTACATGTGTACTTGCAATTGGGACATTTATCCCAAAGGCCTTCAGGCGCATCTTTTTTATCTTTGGTAGAGGTAAGAATACCCTTTTTGATTCTTTTGAACCATTTGCTCTTGCCCGATTCGCTATTGGAGTCGTCCCCAGAAAGGGTTGCATCAAAATCTTCTTCTAGTCTCATGTGCAGGGTTTAAAGTATGATAAACAGTACAAGCCCGAATGAATCATTAAGCAATGGTAATCGACTTATCCAAGTATACATCTTGAACAGCATTCAGCAATTCAATGCCTTCTTTCAACGGTCTTTGGAAAGCTTTTCTTCCCAAAATCAATCCCATACCACCAGCGCGTTTGTTGATCACTGCGGTAGCAACAGATTCTGATAAATCAGAAGCGCCCTTGCTCTCTCCACCACTGTTGATCAAACCTACACGGCCCATGTAGCAATTGGCTACTTGGTACCTGGTTAAGTCAATGGGATGGTCAGAAGTCAATTGGCTATATACCAATGGAGAAGTTTTGCCATGTTTGGTAGCATTGTAACCACCATTGTTGGTAGGAAGTTTTTGTTTGATGATGTCTGCTTGCAAGGTCACACCCAAATGGTTGGCTTGACCAGTCAAATCGGCTGAAGTATGGTAATCCACGCCATCCACTTTGAATCCATTGTTGCGGGTATAGCACCACAATACAGTGGCCATGCCTAACTCGTGCGCCATTTCAAATGCAGTCGCTACTTCTTGCAATTCGCGTCTGCTGCTTTCGCTGCCCCAATAAATAGTAGCTCCTACAGAAGTCGCCCCCATGTTCCAGGCGTCTTTAATCTGTCCAAACATCACTTGTTCGTATTTATTAGGCAAGCTCAAAAATTCGTTGTGATTGATTTTAACCATCATGGGGATTCTGTGCGCATATTTTCTGCTCACGATTCCCAATACGCCGAATGTAGAGGCTACACCGTTGCAACCCGATTCAATGGCCAGTTTTACAATGTTTTCCGGATCGAAATAAATGGGGTTGGATGCGAAAGAGGCACCTGCACTGTGCTCAATGCCTTGGTCAACCGGAAGGATGGAAACATATCCGGTGTTGCCCAAACGGCCATTTCCCAACAAGCCTTGTAAACTGTTCAAGGTTTGATTACTGCGGTTGCTGTTCACCCAAATATCTTCCACGTGTGTGGGAGAGGGCAAATGGATTTGATCCTTAGTGATGGTTTTACACTCGTGGTTCAACAAGCTGTCGGCATCCTTGCCCAGTAATTCGATGATTGTAGCAGACATAGTAAAGGGGTTTAATATTTTTGCAAAAATAAGGAACTGAGCGCTTTTCTCCGCAGGAATGTGGATTATTTGCAGCCGGGGATTAATTTCTGAAAATAGGAGGGTGCTTGCAGCAAATGACTGCCATACCAGCTGAACATTTCGCCGTCTACCAGAATAATCTTGCAATGAGGTAATTGGGTACTCAACTCCTGAATATGCTTCTGGGAAAAGGGATAGGGCTCA
>CANGBQ010000079.1 GCA_947451985.1 Chitinophagaceae bacterium
TGTGGATGCATTTAGTATAGACATCAGCAGGGAAAACCTGGCCACCATTGCCGGTACAGCGACTGAATCTTTGATTAGAACCCTAAGTGATTTTAAAAGCGAAAAAATCATCGAAATCAAAAACGGTCAGATAACGATTGTCAACAATAAAAAATTGGAAGGAATGATCAATTAACACGCACACTCAGTAGGGTGCTAATCGAGTAGTCTTTCAGAAAAAAAGCTGTTGAATTCGAGTTTTAATTTGTTGAATACATGTTCGGCAGATTCAATCTCCTTTCGCAGCTTTTTTTGGCTTTTTAGCACCTCTTTATAATCCGCAGTGCCTGATAAAATTTCTCTTTTCAACCAGGTTTCAAGGCTTTCGATATCGCTTTTAAGCAGCACAATATTGTGTTCTCCGCCAATTAGTTTTGCCTGGAACAATTCAATCTCATTGAGCAGTGTATTGCTGGTTTGTTCTTTGGTAATAAGGGCCAATCTGTTTTTGAGGAATATGTTTTCTGTTCGTATAAAGTCTAATGACCTCCTCCAGCACTCAAATTCAAACCAAGATTGTTTAATGTTTTGTTCGGTCATTTCAACACATTTATTTAAATACCTGAATAGCGTGTGCTTTCTATTCGTATTGTTATGCAAATGTAATCTTGCGGCGTTGGTTTTTTTGTGTTTTGGTCAGCACTTTGTATGATTTTAATCAGTTCATGAAAACGGTGTTGATAAAAGGGTAAAAAAATACCAGCCGGCCAATATACATGGCTCCAGGCTGGTAAATGGTGGTCTTGAAAACGAGTTTATTTTACGGCAATGGCTTTGGTCAAGGTTTTTTTTGCTTCTTCTTTTTTAGGAAGCAATAATTTCAATACGCCATCGGTATAGCTAGCTTCAATATTGTCTTTGCTGACTTCGTCTGGTAAGGAAAAACTTCTGCTAAAAGACGAGTAATTGTACTCTTTTCGGGTGTACTGGTCTTCTTTGTCTTCTTTGCTTTCTTCTTTTTCGCAGCTGATGGTGAGCATACCACCATCTACCGCAATGTCAAAGTCTGATTTTTTCATGCCGGGGGCTGCAATAGACAATTGATAGTCGTCCTTGGTTTCTATAATATTGGCAGCTGGAACGGTTAACATCCTGTTCCATAAATTGCTGCTGGTATCAAACCATTCATTCCAGGGTTTGAAAAAATCATCAAATACTGCAGGAAAATTACCGCCATTTCTGGCTAATGCTTTTGTTGACATAGTGGTTTCTTTAATTGATTAAATAATAGAATGCAACGAAGCTATCTTTTCTCCGAACGAGTTACAATAACAAACATCAAAGCAATAGATGAATGATATCACTCCAGGTTATGCATTGCTGGCATACCTTTCTTCAATCAACTATTAATAAATATACATGCAAGGAAAAAAGGACAAGCAGTTCTTATTCACTACCGAATTGCACTGGAAAGAAAACCTCATGGGGCGATTGTCTGTCAAAGAGACTACCGAAGACATTATAGTGGATACACCTGTTTGTTTTGGAGGCAAGGGAGAACATTGGAGTCCGGAACAGCTTTTTTTAGCTTCGATCAGTAGCTGCTTTATGGCTACTTATTTTTCTTTTGCGGCTCCTCATAGTTTAGCTGATTTTTATTGTACGGCCATTGGACAGGTGGAAAAGACAGAGGGTGTGTATCGCTTCACTCATATCAACTTGTATCCGATTCTCTATATAGCTAATGAATCCAAACGAGTAGTCGCTCAGCAGGCTTTGGAAAAAACCCACCAGCATTGTCTAGTGACACAATCGGTGAGCGCTTTGGTGTATTACCACAGTGAAATCAAAGTATTGGGAGAGTCTATGGTTGTCCATGAGCATTAACTGTTGCGCTCACTCAATTCGAGCCAACGCATTTCTTTTTCGTCCAATTCTTGCAAAATGATGGCAATACGATCCGCTGCTTTTTGCAATTCATCGAAAGAAAGATTGTTATTCATGGCCGTTTCAAGAGCAGCTTTTTCTTGTTGCAACAAGGGCATTTCTTTTTCCAAGCTTTCCAATTCAAATTTTTCTTTGAAAGATAGTTTTTTTGGTGCTGCTGGCGGGGCTGCTTCTGTTTTGGTGGCAGGCTTCTCCTCCATTTTCATGATTTGCTGCGGATTTTTTTCGAGTAAACCTTTGTCAACCGCTTCTCTGTATTGGGTATAGTTACCCGGAAAATCCCGAATGATTCCATTGCCCTCAAAGGCAAACAGATGATCTACCATTCGGTCCATAAAATATCGATCATGACTCACAATCAAAATACACCCCGGATATTCTAACAAAAACTCTTCCAATGTTCGCAGGGTTTGTAAATCCAAGTCATTGGTAGGCTCATCGAGTACTAAAAAATTGGGATTCAAAAACAACACACTCATCAAATGCAGCCTTCTTTTTTCTCCGCCACTCAATTTGCTCAACATCGTGTATTGTTGCTCTCCGGTAAACCCAAATTTTTCCATAAACTGACTGGCCGATATTTTACTGCCATCCGCCAATGGGAAAAATTCTGCCATTGATTTTACATATTCAATGGCGCGCTTGTCTTCTTTGTATTGTAGGCCCTCTTGGCTAAAATTGCCAAATACGACGGTGTCTCCATGATTGATTTTGCCGCTATCTGGCGCTTCCAATTGCAGGGCAATTTTTAGAAAGGTGGATTTGCCCACGCCATTCTTTCCCACCACTCCAATGCGTTCGCCACGTTTAAAAGTGTAGTCAAACCCTTTCATGATATCGAGGTCGCCAAAACTTTTGTAGACTTTTTTCATTTCCAGGATTTTCCCTCCCAGCCGCGTCATTTTCACTTGTAAACTTACTTCTGCTACGTCTTTTTGCTGCTTGACTCTTTCCTCCACTTCTACAAATGCATCTTGCCTGCTCTTGCTTTTGGTGGTGCGAGCTTTCGGTTGCTTGCGCATCCATTCCAGTTCTTTTCTAAATATGTTTTTGTCTTTTTGCAATTCGCTTTGCTGAATCTCCAATCGCAAACTTTTCTGCTCTAGAAAATAATCGTAATTCCCTTTGTATACGTAAACTTTCTCTTCATCTATTTCAACAATTTCGTTGCACACGGCATCTAGAAAATATCGATCGTGCGTTACCAGTAGCAAAGTGATTTTTTGTGCGCCTAAATATTCTTCCAGCCACTCAATCATACCCACGTCCAAGTGGTTGGTAGGTTCATCAAGAATCAATAAGCACCTGCTTTCGTGAAGCTGAGACTCTATGAGTGCCTGTGCCAATGCCACTCTTTTTTTCTGCCCGCCGCTTAAGTTGCCCACTTTTTCGTTGAGGTGATGAAGCTGGAGCTTGCCCAATATTTGTTTCAAGTCACTTTCAAAATGCCAGGCATTGAGGTCGTCAAGCGCCGCCATCAGTGCTCCTAATTTGTCTGTGTCGTCAGATCCTTCCTCTAAAAATCGTTCGTATTCTTTCACCACTTGAATCACCGGATTGTCCACTCGCAGTACATTGTCCCAGATGCTTTTGTTGGGATCAAAATCATTGTCTTGTTGCAGCATCACCGTTTTGATGTCCTTGTGTACCCAAACCGTCCCCGAATCGGCCGTTTCCAGGCCGGCAATGATTTTCATCAAGGTACTTTTACCAGAACCATTGCGGGCGACCAGGGCTATTTTATCACCTTCCTCTATGTTGATAGTGATGTTTTTGAAAAGTGTTCGAATGCCGAAAGATTTGCTGATGTTTTCAACGGAAGCGTAGTGCATGGGTGCAAAGATAACCTGACTTCCCTGAGTTTTCATATACTAAATATAAATGCTGCGCATCCTTAAAATCTATCTTATATACAGTATATTTGTAGCGGTTTTTTTAATATTTTAATTGCTGTTTATGTATGCCAACCCATACAATCCATTGGCCTGGATAAGAGGAATTGAAAAAGGAAACATTGCCTTTGGTAAAAATATTTGGATTGGTCCGTTTTGTGTAGTGGACGCAGAATATGACACCATCCATTTAGGGGATAATGTCAACATTGGAGCAGGCGCTCAAATTACCACCCACGATACTGTAAAAAGATGTGTTACTGCCGGTGAATACAATAAAATCGATCACGCCCCCATCATCATAGGAAAGAATGTTTATATAGGAAGCAATGCGGTGATATTAAAAGGATGTGTGATTGGCGACTGTTCTATTATTGCAGCTGGAGCTGTTCTCAAAGAAAACACCATTATTCCTCCTTTTAGTTTGGTTGCCGGCGTTCCTGCCATAATTAAAAAAAATATTGAAACAGATTATCACTCCTGGACAAAGTATGATACCCTTTAACAAACCCTTCATCATAGGCAACGAAATTAACTACATTACTCAGGCGGTAGCCAGTGGTAAAATTTCGGGAGATGGTATGTTTACCAAAAAATGTCACGATTTTTTTGAAGATACATTCGGTTTCAAAAAATGTTTGCTGACGACCAGTTGTACAGATGCCCTGGAAATGGCGGCCATTTTATGCAATATTCAACCTGGAGACGAAGTGATTGCGCCTTCTTACACATTTGTCAGCACTGTAAACGCTTTTGTACTTCGTGGAGCCAAAATTGTTTTTGTGGACACTGGATCCAATCATCCCAACCTGGATGTTGCTTCTATTGAGGCACTCATTACGGATAAAACCAAAGCGATTGTCGCTGTTCATTATGCAGGGGTAGCATGTGACATGGAAGCGCTTCAGTCCATCGTTGAAAAACACCATTTGTTTTTAATCGAAGATGCCGCTCAGGCCATAGACAGTTATTACAAAAGCAAGCCCCTTGGCAGTTTTGGACATTTTGCCGCGTTCAGCTTCCATGAAACCAAAAACATTATCAGTGGCGAGGGAGGTATGTTGGTGATCAACGATTTGCGTTTTGCAGAACGAGCGGAAATCATCAGGGAAAAAGGAACAGATCGAAGCAAGTTCTTTAGAGGCGAAATAGATAAATATGGCTGGGTGGATATTGGTTCTTCTTTTCTGCCCTCAGACATCATTGCGGCTTTTCTTTGGGCACAGCTCGAAAAAATGGACACCATTCAGCAAAAAAGAAAATCTATTTGGTCTAAGTATCAAAACGATTTATCCATTCTTGAAAAGGAAAACAAGTTAGAACTTCCTGTTATACCTGCTGATGCCTATAACAATGCCCACATGTTTTATTTGATTTGTAAAAGCCTCGGCGAGCGAAACGCATTAATTCAACACTTAAAAGAGGAAAACATTATGGCTACGTTTCACTATGTTTCTCTTCATAAGAGTAAATTTTATATCAACGAAAAGCTGCATTTGCCCAATACTGAAAGATATTCAGATTGTTTAATCAGACTTCCGTTTTATTATGAGCTGACTGAGGCAGATCAAAATAAAATCATCACATCGATTCTTAATTTTTATCAAGAATAATCTTCTTTTCGATGAAAGTTCATTTGTACGGCAATACCCTCAACAGCGCCTATCACTTAACCAAAGTATTGCGCAGCAAAGGAATTGAGGCAATTTTGTTTCTAGATCAGTCGAGCGTTCATCAACAAGATTATCCATGGTGGGACGACTCTTCGGTTACAGAAAATAATTTGCCCTCCTGGATTAAATATTATAAGACTTTCCCCTTTTTTCTGTTTCCCTCTCCAGAAACCAAGCGAATGATAAAGGACTTCGCAGACTGTGATGTCGCCATGGTGTCTTGCTATGGTCCTATGCTGGCCATGAAAGCAAAAGTGCCTTTTGTGTTTTACAGTCTGGGTTCGGATTTGAATATGATTTCGATTAAAAAAGACCTTACGGCTGTTTTTTTGTCTTCCCAGAGTGTAAAAGATAAAATCAGAAAATTAATAAAGATCATCACTTACTCACCCCTTCAGAGAAAGGCCATCATCAAGCATGCAAGTCGTATCATAATTTATATGGGATATCAATATCATCCATTCATTACAACTTATGGCTTGGAAAATAAAACACATAAGCTTTGCTACCCTAAAGATGTCATTCATTATGGCATTCCTGCAGACAAAACCTTACAGGAGAAATACTCGAAATACAAAGTTGTTTATTTTATGTTTTCAAGACATTCCTGGTTTTCTGTGTGGAATGAATACAAGGGAAACAATAAATTTATCAGGGCTTTTGCCCGCTTTGTCAAAGAAGAGAATCCCAATGTTTTATTGATTTCTACCAATAAGGGTATTGATATCAAAAGAAGCAAGAAAATCGTCACTGACGAAACAATAGATGCATTCGTTGAATGGGTGGATGACATGCCCAAATACTTGCTGAAAAAATACCAGTCTTTACCCAATGTGGTCATGGTGGACAACTTTTGGCACGACCGATGGTTTGTTCAATTTCCCGAAGACAAGCATCAGCCAAAGGTAGGATTTGGCTTCGGGTGTATAGAAAGTTTGGCATCCAAAAGACCGCTGATAACAGCGTTCAAGGATGAAGCGTTTTACGGAGGAAATACACCGCCTATACTTTTTGCATTCACCGAAGAGGAAATTTACCAGCGCATCAAACAATCCTACCAAATGAGTTTGGATGAATTAAAAGAAATGGGAGAAAGAGGATATAGCTTTGCCATTCAATGGCACGAACAAACAAACACCATTGATACGCATATCGAAATACTGAAAGAAGTGTTAGCTTCAAAATAAAAAAACTAAAAGCATTGAGGAAGTTTTTAAAAGAAAGTTTTTTGGTTTCCGTCACCGAATACTTGATGCTGGGAACAGTTTTTGTTATCAATATTTTATTGAGCAGGTATTATGACTTGACAGCGTTGGGGACGTTCAGTTTTTGTTATGCTATTTCTCAGATAGCCGTATTGGGTTTAGGAAGCGGCCTTAGTTTGATATTGCGCAGGGAATTGTCTTTGGAACCAGAAAAATTCAATCCCTACATCAAGGTTGTTCTAAAGCTTCGTTTTTTTTTATTGACCGGAATACTACTCTTATTGTTGCCAATCGTTTTTGGACTCAAATCCAATCAAGACAATATTTTGTTGTATTTAGCGATATTGATTTTATCAAAAGGGTTTGATTCTTTCTCAGAAACCTATTATACTTCTTACCAATCAATCCAACAATATAAAACCTATACGGTTATTAAATCTAGCAATGCCATTGTTTCATTACTGGCGGTTACAGCCGCTTGTTTCTGGAAGATGGATGCCTTGTTTATTTACCTCGGATTGTTGTTGGTGAGTGCTGTGTTTTTTTGTATCAATGTTGTTGTAAGCAACACTTCGATTCCTTTTTCGATTGATGCCCCAAAAAATACTTTAACCGAGGTAGAAAAATATTTTATAAAAGAGAGCTGGCCATTAATGATGAATGCTATTTTCTTTCAGATTGGAAGCAGGATTCCTGTGGTTGTCGTCTTTGCTTTCATGGGAAAATATGCTGCTGGACTATTTTCGGTAGGCCTCACACTGGTGACTATTTTTACAGCATCGGCGAGTGCCTTAGGAGTAGTATTGTTTCCTACATTGAACAATATATATCATGAAACGAGTGACCGACTTTGGCCTTTTATCAAAAAAACCAGTGTGTATATTTTATTGCTGGGCGCAGGCATTTACGGATTATTCATTATACTATTTCCTTTCATAAAGCAAATTTTTGGAAAAATACCCAATGAGGCAGATGCCGTTTTTTTTATGATGGGCGCTGCTATTCCGTTTGTCTTTTTGCTCGGTGTTTTTGGTAATATTTTTACCATCATCCACCAACAAAAAAAAGGCATGTGGGTAGCTTTTACAGTAGTATTGGTCAACTTACTCCTGCTCATTCTTTTCCTTCATTTTTTCGGTGAAAAAGGCTTTGCCATCGCTTATTCAGTAGGAAGCGTGTTTCAAATTGCAGCAATTATGATCATTGCTCAAAAACTGCTGAAGAAATGATCCATACGAATAGAGCATAAAACAGATTAA
>CANGBQ010000080.1 GCA_947451985.1 Chitinophagaceae bacterium
ACGGTGATTACCACTATATACGAACGAAAAAATTATATCAATCGGGTATCACCCCACAATCCCAATCTGCATCACATTGTGGCCTCCAATATTCAGCAGGCAATGCTTTTCGCCACACTAAAAGAACCAAAAACCTCTCTTGGTTTCATTGATCGCTTTTTGATCACTGCCGAAGCATATGATATTCCTGCCATCATTGTGTTCAATAAAATGGATCTTTTTGGTGAAAAAGAAGAAGAGCAATTGGCATTGATTCGGCAGATCTACGAACCAATCGGTTATACTATTCAGTGTATCAGTCTTTCTGAAAACAAAGGCGTTGATGCGGTGGAGGAATCGTTGAAAGACAAGGTTACTTTATTGAGCGGACATTCAGGCGTGGGTAAATCAACTTTCATCAATCGTTTGTTTCCTTCCCTTTCATTGAAAACCCAAGAAGTAAGTGAATCAAGTGGTAAGGGAATGCATACCACTACTTTTGCGGAAATGTTTGATTTGCCTTTTGGAGGCCAGATTATTGACACACCTGGTATCAGAGAGATGGGGCTGGTAAATATTGCCAAACAGGAACTCGCCCATTATTTTCCTGAAATGAGGCATCGTATGAATGATTGTCAGTTTAATAATTGCAAACACATCAATGAGCCAGGTTGCGCAGTGAAGTTCGCTGTGAATGAAGGTGCTATCCATCCAGAACGATATTTTAGCTATTTGAATATCCTGGATTCTATTGTGGAGAAAAAATATTAATAGGTCTTTCTGCCTCCCTTGTATTTTGATTTACTGCTTGCCCGAATGGCTTTTTCATCGCCCGCAGCTATGCGTTCTGCACCTATCGCTGCGCCGCTTGTAGGACAGCCTACTTTTTCTTTTTTTCTAAAAATAAAACAGCTTGATACACTTGTAACAATTAAAATGAGCAGCAGTATTTTTTTCATGACCTGAAGATAATAATAGTTGAAATAATAAAACAAAATCTTTATAAATCTTTGAACCATTCGCTGTATTTGACATAATTATCAGCAATTCGATTGATTTCTCCGCTGATCAGTTCTTTGCTTATGTCTTTTACTTTTTTAGCAGGCACTCCTGCATAAATACTACCCGGTTCAATCACGGTGTTTTCCAATACCACGGCGCCTGCGGCTACAATGCTATTGCTTCCCACGCGCACATTGTCCATTACAATGGCACCCATTCCAATCAGAACATTTTCTTCTACCACACAACCATGTACAATGGCATTGTGACCAATGCTCACATTGTCGCCAATGATGGTTTTTGTTTTTTGGTACGTGCAATGAATGACGGCTCCATCTTGAACATTCACTTTGTTTCCCATGACAATGCTGTTGACATCTCCTCTAATCACCGCATTGAACCAAACGCTGCAATGATTTCCCATGGTAACAGCGCCAACGATGGTTGCATTGGGTGCAATAAAACAGTTTTCGCCCATGACCGGGCTGATTCCATTGACGGGGTGAATGAGGGGCATATAGCTGGTTTAATCCTTTGAATGAATGTTTGATAATTGATGTCTATTTTAAACATCAAAATAATATCTTGCATGAAATTACAACATTGTGTTGCTTTTTGATACAATGATTTAATGGTTTACAAGATGAATCAAAGACAATTGTTTTTACAACATGTAGGTCAAACTTCCGAAGCGCCATTGTGTTTGAATATAGTGAAAGCTGCAGGCAGTAAAATGTGGGACGCTGCCGGAAAGGAATACATTGATCTGATTGCCGGTATCAGTGTGTGCAACATCGGACATTGTCATCCCGCGGTTGTATCGGCCATCCAGTCGCAGGCAGCCGATTATTTGCATATTATGGTTTATGGCGAACTGATAGAGAATCCGCAGGTTCAATATGCAAGTTTTTTGGCACAACATCTTCCACCGACCTTGCATTCAATTTTTTATACAGCCAGTGGCAGCGAAGCCACAGAAGGCGCTATGAAGTTGGCCAAGCGGTTTACCGGCAGATCCCAAATTGTTTCCTTCAAAAATTCTTACCACGGAAGTACACAAGGAGCTTTGAGCATTATGGGAAGTGAATATTGGCAACAAGCTTTTCGTCCTTTGCTCCCTGGGATTGTTCAGTTGTCCTATAATTCACTCACTGATTTGGAACAGATTACTGAACAGACAGCCTGCGTGGTAGCAGAAACCATTCAGGCCGAGGCAGCGGTGAATGTTCCCACACAAGATTGGATGAAGGCCTTGCGTAAGCGATGTGATGAAACAGGTGCTTTGTTGATATTGGATGAAATTCAAACGGGTTTCGGCAGAACTGGTACCTTATGGGCTTTTGAGCAATTTCAAGTAGTTCCGGATATTTTATTGCTAGGCAAAGCATTGGGCGGTGGTATGCCTTTGGGTGCGTTTGTGGCGAATAAAAAATTGATGGATACCTTGACACATCATCCCGTGTTGGGCCATATCAATACGTTTGGTGGACATCCTGTTTCTTGTGCGGCTGGTTTGGCAGGGATGAAAGCCTTGTTAGAAGAAAAAATGATTCAAGGTGTAGGGGCTAAGGAGCAATTGTTTCTGTCCAAATTGAAACACCCACTTATACAATCTGTTCAAAGCATTGGCTTGTTGATAGCAGTAACCTTTGACAGCTTTGCAACGAATAAAAAAATCATTGATCTGCTCATAGAAAAAGGAGTATTTACCGATTGGTTTTTGTTTTCGGCTCAATCCTTGCGCATCGCACCACCCCTCAATATATCTGATCAAGATATTGAAAAAGCGTGCCAAGTTCTCTTGGAAGTGTTGAATGCTTTGTAAGCATGTCTTCAAGCATTAAAAATCCAGCCCCAGTGACAAATACATAACAGGCTTGCCCTTGAAGAAGCCATCCATTGGCCAACCCACATCGTATTTTATGAAATAGCCCAATAAAGTACTTCGGGCACCGAATCCGTAGCCCCCGACAAAGGGTCCGATGCCACCCACTTTTTTGGTCACGGTGACGGGTGTATTTGGATCGCTGAATGTTACTTCTGGTCTTTTGATTTTACTATAGGCGCCATTCCAAGCGGTGCCTAAGTCTATGAACTGGGTGATTTGAAAATCCCGTAAAAAGGCATTGTTGACTGTTTTATCAAAAAACGTTGATAAAATCGGCAAACGAAGTTCACTGTTGATCACTACCGCGTTGTTACCATTGGCCACATTTTGGATATGCCCTCTCATGTTGACTGCCAGACTTTGAAACGCATAGGATTGATCATTCGCAGGTACATTGGAAGAATTGAAATAACGCTCTTTGTTCGTTCCTGGCTTAATATTGTTTCCAAACATTACCCAACCATCTACGCCCCCCAAATAATAAATAAATTTCTGGTTGCCCCAGCTAAAATCACCGGCAACTCTTCCTGCCCAAATAAAGTTTTTGTAAATAGGATAGTAATACCTGCCATCAAAACCCATGTTGAACATATTGGGTCCATCAACATTCTTCAGCTTGCTGACCTGTCGATTCCAATCGGCAAATATTTTATAGCGCAATCCATTCCAGATGTTAATCGCCTTATTCAAGCTATTGTCGTATACAAATTCCAAATGGGAAACAGAATATAAAGTTTTTTGATTCTCAATAGAGAGACTGAATGGATCGACAGATGAAACGGCAACGTTATCTGATCTTATACCCGAACTGATTCGAATGCTTTTCGCTGCATCAAAAGGGTAGCTGATGTTTCCCTGGTAGAGATTGGTAAACAATTTTGCCGGATAGGAAGCAATCACATTTCCATTGTTGTCGGTAACGTTAACGCCAGCAGAAGAAGCATTTCGATAATAGGTGGCGCCCCAGTCAATCCGTCTTTTCAAATTCTGATAGTTCAACAGCCACTCGTTGTCTTTAAAATTGGTACCTATTTTAAATGCCCCAGAAATTTTAATATCCTCCATCAAATCGGAAGTACTTAAGCTGATCAGCCCATTCAATGGGGTGTTGCTATTGAGCATAATCGGCCCGGATCCCCCACCATAAGGTTGGTATTTATTGTATAAAATGCTGCTGCTAAAGGCTGCAGTACCGGCATCTGCCGAAAATTTAATGGGCTTGAGTTTATACAATCGAGCCCTTGCCAAGGTGTTGTCGCCTACTTGTTGAGTAGTCGGTTTAAGTGGCTGAACAATTTGAGTGCTGTCTTTCGGTTCATTTTCAAACGTTGACTGAAAATCATCCGATACCTTAAGGCTGTCTTTTTCAGTTGCTTTTTGGATATTTATTGTAGGCGACTGATTGGTTCGTTTGCTTTCTAGCATCTTCTTCTGTGCATAGGCAGTGGGGGGTGCAGAAACGTTTCTTTTTTGCAGTGCTTGTTCGTCTACTTTTAGTTTGTACAATAATTTTTGATCGCTTTGTCGGGTCACCTCACTCAAGATTCTGTCAGTTCCTGCTGTTTTGGTTTCTGCCAAGCTGCTTTGATAATTGGTTAAGGGAAAAGTGTAAGCTGAATCTTCCGATATCGAAACCACAGCCAAGGAATCAATGGCCGTTTTCTTGTAAATGGCTAGGGTGCTATCAATTTCTGCAGGCGAAGGGTTTCTGAGAATTTGGTTGCTGATCAATACCAGGGTGTCCACTCCAGCTTTTTTGGTAGTAAAAAATCCTGCATACCTGTTTTGTACACCGTTCTCATCGCTCACAAAAGTGAAATGATTGACATTATAGGGAGCCGGATACCGAGCGTTTCCATATTTCAGATTGGTTAATTGAGAAATCTGATTCAGCTCAGGCTTGTCTCCAAAATTGGTAATTAAAAAAACATTGAATCGATGCTGGCTAGGAATACATGTGTCACCCGTTGGGGCATTAGCAGAAGGCCGGTTGCTCGCAAACAGAATACCTGTTTTATTAGGAAATGAAACAAACGTAGCATCCAGGTCGTCGTACACATCATTGGTAATAGCTTTGGCTCTTTCTTTTTCAATGTCAAAAGTGTAGATGTCTGTATGTCCATTTTTGACCGCTGACATCAGTAAGGTTCTGCTGTCCAGCATGTATTTAACATCCTGCACTTGATCAAATTGTTCCGTTAAGTCAATGGTATATTGCTTGATTCTGCTGACTACATCATACACAAACAATTTTAATTTTCCTTCTGCTACATAGACTACTGATATTCTGGTGCCCTTGGGATCCCAGGCCATCAATGGATAACCAGGGTTCATTTCTGACTCTTGCATCCGAATGCCATATTTGAGCAGGGTAGTGTTTTCATCGTCTTCATTCAAGATGACCCTGACGATGCCTTTTTTGAATTGCGTCACCACAAAAGAATTGTTTTTCTTGTTGGGGTTGACATTGAACCGGTAATAGTTTAATTGTGAGTTGATGTCAAACGAATTGACCAGATTTCCTTTAGGATAGGCTTTGCGACTGGCAATGTCTTTGTAATATTTTTCTTCCTGGTATTCCATGAAAGCGGCTGTCAGCGCTTTGAATTTCAGATTGGTCAGTTGCAGGCTTGCTTTGTTGAGGTTTTTGTAGGTTCTGGCCAGGTATAAGAAATAGGTTACATTTTCCTTTTTATACTTTTCTTCAATAAAATACCAAAATGCATGTCCTGCCAACAAGGGTTTGGCAAAACTCAATGCTGAAAATTTCGAGTAATTACCACTGAGTATTTCACTTTTCAATTCATCGTCGAGATCGGTGCTCCAGTTTTCACCTAAATAAGCCACATAGCCATCCGTTAACCATTTAGGCAAATCCAAGAATGCCTGGTTGGAAGCCACTTCGCCCAAGTCGTCGCCAAATAAAACATTTTTGGTAATGATGTCAGCGATACCCTGCCGAATTTGTCTTTTTAAATTGGCATGATTGGCATCGTAATGAACCAGCATCTTGTTGTTTACCAACTTGGTGGTACCGCCGGTATTTAAAATATCCGATTCCAAACCAACATTCGTTTGCTGCATGTCGGCAAAATCGTTGTATACCAAAATATTGGCCCTTCTTTGCAAACTGTATTCTGCCGCTGCTTCGATGCCAGGCAATTCAGCTTCGGCTACTTGAACAATGTATTTTGCCAGTTCTTGCCCGTTGTCATAAAAATACACGTTGAAATTATCGGTTTGATAATATTGCCATTTCAGTTTTTTGAATTGCACCCGATTTTTTCCAAAAGTCACCGCATTCACTTGTGCATGGAGCACAACAGCCGAAAAAAGTAAAAAAATGGAAATGAACATTATTCTGCAGAACTTTGCCATACGGAACGTATTAATAGTTGCTATAAAATTACTTCATTCAACTTAATCCTTAAAATCAATTTGCCTGGCCATGTTACACATCCAATCATTTGAATTCAGCCCCATACAAGAGAATACCTATGTGTTGTATAATGACCAAAAACAGTGTGCCATCATTGATCCGGGCTGTTATTTTCAAGAAGAAAGAGATGCTTTGCATCAGTTTATTCAAAACAATGCCTTGCAACCGATGTTGCTGGTCAATACACATTGTCATTTGGATCATGTTTTTGGGAACAAGTTTGTTGCAGAAACTTTCCAATTGACCCTACACATCCATCCGCTGGAAAAGCAAGTGTTGGACTTTGCGCCCACCAGTGGCTTGATGTACAATTTGCCCTTTGATCAATACCAAGGAGAAATTCATTATATCAACGATGGAGATCAGCTCTCAATCGGAACCGATAGTTTGCAGGCTATTTTGGTGCCCGGACACAGTCCTGGAAGTCTTGCTTTTTATTCGGCAGCCGATCAATTTGTTATCAGTGGAGATGCTTTGTTCTATCGTAGCATCGGCAGAACCGATTTGCCTCTCGGTGACCATGCGGTGCTCTTGAAAAGCATTAAGGAAAAACTTTTTGTGTTGCCCGAACAGACAATGGTTTATAGCGGACATGGAAAGCCTACGCATATTGGCGAAGAAAAAATACACAATCCTTTTTTGAAATAAAGCTCTTTGCTTAGGATAGAATAGACTGGCAAAGCTCAATCAGCACACCATTGGTTTTTTTGGGATGTAAAAAACAAACAAGTTTATTGTCGGCTCCTTTTTTGGGGCTTTCGTTGAGTAAGACAAATCCTTCTTGTTGCAATCTTTTCATTTCGGCATGGATATCAGCCACCTCAAAAGCGATATGGTGCAACCCTTCGCCTTTCTTTTCAATAAATTGGGCAATGACCCCATCGGTTTGCAAGCTTTCCAGTAATTCAATCTTGGTTTCACCCGTTCGAAAAAAAGCCGTTTTTACCTGTTCAGAATCGACCGTTTCGGTTTTGTAACAGGAGCTGTTCAGCAGTTTTTCAAACAGGGGTGTGGAAACTTCGAGGCTTTTTACCGCGATTCCAATATGGTCGATGTGTTGCATGTGTTAAAAATACGATTTTAAGACCTTGATTTTCATTTACGAAATTGGTTATTTCATTCTTTATACTTTCCGGGTAATGCCTAAATTAGAACCTTTTATAGTAATTTCGTGTTATAGTATTTGTATTAAAAATTATCATATATCATGTTGAAATTGCCCATTTATTTAGACAACAATGCCACGACACCGATGGATCCCCGCGTATTGGAGGCAATGACGCCCTATTTTCTAGATCATTTTGGCAATGCAGCCAGTAGAAATCATCCATTTGGCTGGGCGGCGGAAGAAGCGGTGGACTATGCCCGTGAGCAAGTTGCCAGACTCATTGGCGCCGATCCCAAGGAAATTATTTTTACCTCTGGTGCTACCGAGGCAGACAACCTTGGCATCAAGGGCGTATTCGAAATGTATGCATCTAAAGGAAATCACATCATTACGGCTACTACAGAACACAAAGCTGTTTTGGATACCTGTAAGCACCTGGAAAAATTGGGTGCCGAAGTCACTTATTTAAACGTGCAGCCAGATGGATTGGTAGACCTTAAAGAGTTGGAAG
>CANGBQ010000081.1 GCA_947451985.1 Chitinophagaceae bacterium
AGGAACCTATGTGTTGGTATTATCTGATATCATTGGCAATCCAATCAAAACAGGAAAAGTAGTGATAGAATAATAATCACAATAACGCATAAGTAAAAAGGCTCTTGAAATTCAAGAGCCTTTTTACTTATATAAAGTATTTTAAAAAAGTAGTGAGGGGAAATAGAATTACCTAATGCTGTGGAGGTACTCGTTGTTTTTGAATTGTGTCTTAACATCGTTCAGGTCTCTCAATACACTGGCATCAATAAATAGATTGTCCATTTCAAGTGTAAAGCCGCCAATCAATTCGTCTTTCACAGCCGTTTCTAATTCTATTTTTGTAATTGAAGTACTAGCCATTACTTTCGCTACGATGGCATCTTGCAATTCCTTGCTAACAGCCGTAGCCGTAGTCAAAGTAACGCGGTGAATATCATTCATTGTGTTGTACTGATCAATAAATGCCTGCACCATTTCAGGCAAATTGTTTTCTCTGTTTTTATTGATCAACAACTGAAGAAACAAAAACGTAATCTTATTAATTTTTTCACTCAGCAGCGAGGATAAGATTTGTTCTTTTTTACCGCTATTGATGACGGGGCTTTGGAGCATCGCCACAAAATCCGCATTAGACTTGCAAATGGTTTGCAATAGCTTAATGTCAGCATACACAGATTCCAATTGATTTTGTTCAATTGACAAATCAAGTAAGCTCTTGGCATATCTGCCTGCTAATCTTGGATTGCTCATAGTGTTTTCTTTAGACCCTGATTAGTTTAATTTGATGTTCTCAGCAAGCTCTTTGATATATCCCTCTTGCTTGGCTTTATCTGACAATTCTTTTCTCAAAATCTTTTCACTTACTTCTACGACCATTTTCCCTACCTGATTTTTGATATCGGTCAGCGCCGCCATTTTTTGATGATGAATGGAAGCGTTGGCATCAGTAATAATTTTAGCTGCCTGGGCTTTGGCCTCTTCTTTGGCATCCTGAATCATCTTGTCTTTGATATCTTTGGCTTCTTTCAGCATGGCAGATCTTTCCTCTCTGGCCTTTGCCAACAAAGCTTCGTTCTCACTTTTCAATTGAGCCATTTCATGCTTTACTTTTTCAGCAGAAGCGATCGCATTGGCAATCGTGGATTCTCTTTCATTCAAACCATTTAAGATGGGCTTCCAAGCAAATTTTTTCAAAATAAACAGCACAATTAGAAAGGCCAAAACGGTCCAAACTATCAAACCTAAGTGGGGTAATAATAAATCCATTGTAGTAAATATTATAAGCTTAAATAATCAAAAAATATTACTGCATCCGCCGCCCTGTGCATTGAATGCAGTAATGAGTGGTGCAACTATGCTTTTAGCACAGCCAACAATCCAGCGATAACTGCAAAAAGGGCAACACCCTCTACGAATGCAGCAGTCAGGATCATGTTTGCACGAATGTCATTGGATGCTTCTGGTTGACGGGCAATTGCTTCCACAGCGCCTTTACCGATTTGTCCGATACCAATACCGGCACCGATTGCGGCAAGACCTGCACCAATTGCACCACCCATGTGAGAGAATCCAACTTCTGTTAACAAAGTCATCAAAGTCATGATACTTGTTTTTATGAGTGAATAAAAAATTACGCTGTTATGGTATCATGATGAGCATCGGCCTCATGATGATCGTGCTCCCCTTCAAATGCCTGACCAATGAACACGGCTGTGAGATTGGTAAAGATGAATGCCTGAATAAACGCTACCAGTATCTCTATAAAATAGATAAATACGGTAAACAAAATGGATACGGGCGAAAAGCCCCATCCGGCTGTTTGGTTCATGGCACCAAATATGAAAATGAGCGAAATAAAACTTAAAATAATAATATGACCAGCCACCATATTGGCGAAAAGACGAATGATCAACGCCGCAGGTTTGATAATCAACACGCCGGCCAATTCCACAGGTATCAAAATCAATTTTACCAAAAACGGAACCCCGGGAGGCCATAAAATATGTGCCCAGAAATGGCCATTGGTACTCGCCAAAATAACGACAGCAGAAATAATACCCATCACAGCAGTGAAGGCTGTGTTGCCAGTCACATTCGCCGAACCGGGAATCAAACCAAAAATGTTATTGATTAAAATGAAGAAGAAGACCGTGAGCAAGTAGGGTAAATACTTCTGCCATTTATGGCCCAGGTTGGGTTTGGCTACATCATCCCTTACAAATGTAATCACCGGCTCAATGGCATTCTGCCATCCGGTAGGAGCAGAAGTAACACCCAATCCGTTTTTGTATTTACGCGCAATGCCGGTCATCAGCAACACCAAAATGGTTAATGCAATCAGCATCTGCACCACGTTTTTGGTAAGGGAAAAATCGTATACCGCAGATCCGTCAACAGCCACAATCTCTTTGTTTTCATTGAAATGATATCCATTGTAGATTTCTTCGCCTGTGTGTCCAAATTTAGCAGAAGAAAAAACGCTGAACCCTTTATTGGGAGCGTATAATATAATGGGCAAAGGAATCGACGCATGAAAAGATTCGTGGGGATTCTCCTTGTTTTCGATGGTGAAAAAATGAAACTCATGGGCATCCTTGATGTGATCCATGATGATCTTGGCAGGATCCAATTTTTCTTCGGATGGCGCAGCAGGTTCAGCCTTGTTTTCTTGGGCCAAAATAGTACCCGAAAAAAGGAAGCATCCTATACTAAAAACCAATACCAGTAAAGACTTTGTACGCTGCACGGCCGTCATGTTCTTTATTTTGGCGCAAAGATAAGGCTGAAGGGCTATATTTTAAAATTAGAAAAAGGAATATTTGGAGTTAAAAAGCCCGTCTTGTCCAATTACTTGGCAAACTGAGCAGTATAGAGGCGATAATAATAGCCCTTTTTTTGTAGCAAGGCTTCATGGGTGCCACTTTCAGCGATTTTCCCTTCGTCCAATACCAGAATACAATCGGCTTTGCGAATGGTACTGAGTCGATGGGCAATGACCAAGGCGGTTCTGCCCGCTATCAATTGTGCAATCGCTTGTTCGATGAGCACTTCGCTTTCTGCATCCACTGAAGAGGTGGCTTCGTCGAGGATTAATATGGAAGGATTGAATAACAGAGCGCGGACAAAAGACAAGAGTTGGCGCTGGCCTACCGATAGGGTCGCCCCCCTTTCCATGACATGATAATGGTATCCGCCCGGAAGTTTCATGATGAAATCATGCATTCCAATCAATTTAGCGGCTTCCTCTACCCTTTCCTGGGTGATTTCAGGATTGCGCAGGGTAACATTATCGAGGATAGAGCCCCCAAACAAGAAGACATCTTGTAAAACAACCGCCATCCGACTTCTCAAAAAGGCGATTGGGTATTGCTCAATAGAGACATCGTCTATCAGAATATTTCCCTTTTGAAAAGGATACAACCGATTCAATAAACTAATGACAGATGTTTTACCGCTGCCAGTATCTCCCACCAGTGCAATCGTTTGGCCTGCGGGTACTTGGAAACTAATGTCTTTAAGCACATATTGATCATCTTGGTAGCCAAACCAAACATGCTGAAATTCTATAGATCCACTCACGGCCGTTGGGTGATTTCCTGCTGGAGTATGATTGGGCAGGTCGTCTGCAGGATTGTCCAGCACTTTGAATACTCGCTCACTCGCAATCATGCCCATTTGCAGCACATTGAATTTATCTGCAATGAGTCGGAGAGGTCTAAACAAAAGGTTGAGGCACAAGATGAACGAAGTGATGGTTCCTGCTATGTGTTGGGTGGCTTGAGGCGTAAGTGATAAACTTTGTTGAGCAGCCCACCATACCAATAGCCCTACACTCAATGCCGATACCAATTCAACAATGGGAAAGAAAACAGAATAAGCAAAAATGGCTTTGATGTTGGCGTTTCGATGTTCTTGATTGATTTTTCTGAAAGCTTGATACGTGTTGTCTTCAACCGCAAAAGCCTGGATGATGGACATTCCGGTAATGTGCTCTTGTACAAAGGCATTCAATTGCGCTACGGCATTGCGCACTTTCGTAAAGGATCGGTTGACTGATTCTTTAAAAACATAAGTGGCAATCAGTAAAAAAGGAAACGGTATCAAACAAATCAAAGTCAATTTCCAATCGGAATAGAGCATGTAACAAAGCACCGAAAGAATAGAGAGCAAATCAGCAATGATGGGGACCAACCCATCACTAAAAATATCATTCACCGATTCAATGTCGTTGATGGTGCGGGTGGTAAGCGTACCAATGGGCGTTCGATCAAATTGAGCAACCTGCAATCCTATGATTTTTTGATAGGTGGTATTGCGAAGATCCCGGACAACCGATTGTCCAATGGAGGCTGTTGAAAATGAAAAATAAAATCGGGTAGCGGATTCCAACAGCAACAACAACAATTGTATAATCGTAATTTCAATAATAAATCCACCCGGCGAATGAATCCAAAAGGCAGCTGCATGGTTGTCGATGCCTTTGTTGATGGTCAACTGAATCAGCCAGGGCCGAATCGGCGCCATGCAAGCCAACAGAATAGAAAAGAATACTGACAGAAAAAACTTTCGTCGATAAGGCTTCACAAATGAAAACAAGCGAACCAACAAGGATACATCAAATATCTTTTTCGCTTTGCTGTCAGACATGGATCACAATTAAAAGAATATTCAATTAGTAGGAAAGGGTTTTGCTGTTGTAGGCTTTGATAAAAATGGCGCCCAAGTTTTTGTATGGAGGTATATAACTTTCCCAGCTTTCTCTGATGGCTTTGTTCTTATCCTTTTCAAAAATCGCATCCAATGACCGCCACATGTCTTTCCAAACAATTTTTTTGCCATTCAAAAGCGATTGATGGAGACTGTTCAAAATCGGCCGATTGATATCGCCTGCGCCAATTTCCTTGGTTGAAATAATATTCGCTTCGGGCGCTACTTCTAGAATGGTATGCAGGTTTTTGTATCCGCCGCAGGATCCCAACACCACTATTTTGGCGGTGTGAGACATTCGACGAATGGTGCCGGGCAACCAATAACTGTGTCCGCGATGCACCACCACAGAAGGTGACAGGTTGTTTTTTTCGAGAAATTCGTTCAGGTGTGTTTGGGCGCTATCATCTAAGTTGGCATCGTAATCGAGTGGCAGGTTCGCATAAATCCATACATTTCCTTTCAAGGATTTGATCTCCACCCATTCCGGTCTGGTGATTACCTTCCATTCTTTAGAAGAAAAGGAGTTGACAAAAGAAGGAAAAAACGCTTTGCCATCTTCATCTCCGTAAAAAAACACTTGTTGCACAATTCGACCACTGTCGTCTTGCAACGATTTATTGTCTATTTCATACACAGAAGGAATACCCGCAACAGCAGCAAGGTCGATGTGCTGCGAAGAGTCTGCTGCTAGAAAAATATTTTTGAGCAAACCATAAACCAAAGTTCCTTTCTCGTTATTATCGTCAATACACTGGGTTTCATTTTGGATTACATAGTTCAAGATGGTCCGCTGTATTGTTTTGTCGTCTATACTACTATAAGAATCGGCCACATCTGTGGCATCCTCCAAATTATTTGACTGATCCAAATTGGCCACAAAGGCACGCATCAATAACTCGGCACTTTGGGTAGACATGCCTTTGAGTACTATATCTAGTCGATTGAAGTTCGCTGCCATTTTGATGAACTTCTTAAAATAATCAAACCGAACATTCAACAACAAGGAATCAAATCGAGGATTGGGGCCCATTAATTGAAGTAACCGATTGAAAGAATGTTTGTAGCTGGAAGTATAGATATCGTTTTCCCCTAGCACCATCATATAATAAAGCTCCGTTGCCGAAAGAGGCTCAATGGCTTTCATTCGAATGGCTAGATTGTTTTCGTTGTGCAGTGTATTGATGGGTGAAATAAAATGCTTAATGGCTCTATTCTTCAAAGCTTCTCTCAGTCCATTGGTACCAAACATCGCGATGGCGGTGTCTCTTGAAGGACCAATCATCCGATTGTAATAATCTATTTCTGTTTCTACCAGCAATTTAAAATACCTCACACTGTCGTAACCAAGCTCACCGTCTCCCACCAATCGTTGAATATTCTCAATGCTTTTTTTGCCAGATAAAATATCATCCAAAAAAGGAAAATAAAACAAAGCATTGGGCGTTTGACTCAACTGGGCAAGCACTTTCACCCTTGGATTGCTGCTGTTGTGAATGAGCTTTCCTTCGGGGGTAGTAGTGGATTGGGCAAACGTGTAGAGTTGGGCGGGATTGGCATAACAAGCTACCCCAATCAAACTATCGGCAAAGGATTCGTTCACAAAAGGCCGAATTGTTTTTACGATTTCATCCGGATGCAGTTGACAAAACTTCAGATACACAAGATTCATGGCCTCCCGGTAACCACTATTATCGGTAAAGATACTGGTGATAAGTTTGGCTTGTGTGTAGGGAAGGTCTTTGATAAAAGGGACAATGCTGTTTTCGGTAGCGGGCGATTGAACAATCAACTCTATATGATCCATCAACAATGGAAAAGTGCTGAGCTGGATTTCTTTTTTATTATAGGAAGTTCTAAACCCCTTGAGAAAATTTTCAATGTAGCCTAGGGATCTTATTTTATAATTGCTGGAATTCAAACCACTGTCCAGCTCAATCCAGTCTTGCAATGCATCCACTTTTCTGAACAAGGCATCTGTCAGCTTCAAGTTGATCTCTTCGTTGTTACCCACATGAAGCAAATGATCGATAACACCATCGATTTTGTCGAACTGAACTTGTTCATCATTGATTTTGTCATGAAAAAACTGGCGGTACACCGGAACCTTTACCGTATCGGGCATGGCATAGACACCCCGAAAGGATATCATCACAATTATGAAAATGGAACAAAACTTCATGCAATATGTAAAGATAACCAACAATCGAAGTTGGCTTCAAAGCAAAGATGAGGCAATTTTGCCGTAAAGGGTCAAATGATTCCTTGTTTTGTAAGCTTCCTCGAAGTGTCGGGTTAACAATTTAATAATATTATAACTTTTAGATCGGTTTCTATTGCTGCTGTTGAAAAGCTATTTTTGTATTCACAAGCCATGAACATAGGAAAGAAAATACTCATTGCCGATGACGAGCCGGATATTCTGGAGATTCTTCAGTTTAACCTGCAGGCCGAAGGCTATCAGGTCTTTACTGCCAAAAATGGAAATGATGCCATTGAAAAAGCCAAAATGGTCCAGCCAGACCTCATTGTTTTGGATATCATGATGCCCATCAAAAATGGCATTGAAGTGTGTGACGAACTCAGAAGGCTTCCTGCCTTTCAAAAGACCCTCATTATTTTCTTAACCGCCATGAGTGATGATGGTACCGAAGTCAAAGGATTGGAATCGGGGGCAGATGATTTCATCATTAAACCCATCCGCCCCAAAGTATTGGTATCCAAAATAAATGCTTTGTTCAGAAGGGTTCCCAAAGACCCCAGCAACCTGCTGACCATCGGTGATTTACAAATTGACCGAGAAAAATACAATGTGACGTATCAAAACCAGGACATCATCCTGGCAAGAAAAGAATTTGAATTGCTGTCTTTATTGACGTCCAAGCCCGGAAAAGTTTTCCTTCGCAACGAAATCCTGAGCACTATTTGGGGCACCGAAGTCATTGTCGGTGACAGAACCATCGATGTCCACATTCGAAAGATTCGACAAAAACTCAACCTGGATTGTATTACCACCGTCAAAGGAGTGGGTTATAAATTTGAGTTATCTTAACAATTAAATAGAAGAGGGCCT
>CANGBQ010000082.1 GCA_947451985.1 Chitinophagaceae bacterium
AATGCCACCTTGCGACAATTGATAGGCCATGACGTCGCTTTTTTTGGCATCTTGTCCTACATAATCAGCAAATAAAGTAGAGGAGCCGATTTTTTTAAAGCTGGCCACCGTTCGAATCAAAGCGGGAACATCTTTGATGGCTTCAATTTGATTTAGCATGGATTGAATAGATGCCAGTCCCTCTTTTTCAATTTTGAGGGTGTCCATGGCCATCGTCCAGAAATCTCCGATTTTTTGGTCATTGGAGCCTTGCTTTGCGTTGGAGGCTGCCGCTTGTTCGCTGAGGGCCCTTAGGCGCTTGTAATTTTCTTCTATCACCAAATTGGCGATACCCCAACTTGATTGTTCGCCTGGAATGTGATTGTTTTTTATCCAATTGCCATTGGCATACAAAAAGAAATCTTGTTCCGGCAAGATAGAAGTGTCAATATTGGAAGCGATTACATCTGGTCGTGAAGCGACATTGTGACAAGATACAAGACTGCAACCAATAGCCAGTCCAATCAATAGTTTGCGCATATTTTTTTATTTAAAAGTAGTAAATGATTGGCTCCTTTAAAAAATATTTTGCAATAGCTGTTTTGTTGCTGCATTTATCCGATTTTCGCAAGTATGACACCTGAAAGATCAGAACGGCTCAACAGTGTATTGAGCAAAAGACAATTCAACCTAACTGTAGTGTTGGAAAACGTAGCGGATCCACACAACATCTCTGCTGTCATGCGTACCTGTGATGCGGTGGGTATTCAAGAGATTTATATTTTGAATACCATTATCCCTCGGCATAAGAAATGGGGTGCAAAGAGCAGCTCGAGTGCTGCCAAATGGCTTACCATTCATCAGTTCACAGAGGTGAAGGCTTGCTTTGAAGCGCTACGAAAAAAATACAAAAAAATCTACACTACCCATCTGAGCAGTGATGCCGTAGATTTGTATGACATGAACCTGACGGACGATGTAGCATTGGTATTTGGCAATGAGCACAGTGGTGTCAGCGAAGCCCTGATTGGATTGGCAGATGGAAATTTTATTATTCCACAAGTAGGCATCATCAAGTCACTCAATATTAGTGTTGCTTGTGCGGTGAGTTTGTATGAAGCTTATCGCCAAAAGCAGTTGGCTGGGCATTATCAGCAGCCGTCCGATCAGTCCGGCACATTGGATATGCTAAAAGCCAGCTGGGGATTATTGGACGAAGAATAATCTGGTTCCTTTCTAATGTTTCTGTTATTTATAATCATACACAATGAATCCCCAGGGCTCGATATTCATTGTTGTATTCGGTCTGACCAACTCTTTGGTGAATAAGAATACATTGTAGGGATTGCCTTTTATTGACTTATCCTTGATTTGAAAAGTTTGTGGCTGATCAGAAAGATTTAATATCACTAAAACTTTGTGTCCATTCTTTTCGCGCAGATATGAAAAGATGGCGTCATCATTGGTAGTTGTTAACTTTTGATAGGATGCGTCTGCTGCAAGGGCTGGATTGGCTCTTCGCAGGTGCAATAGTCTTCCATAAAAATCGGCTAGCTCATATTTTTCCCATTGGATAGGGTCTTTGACAAAAAACTTCAACCTTTTTTTGTTAGAAGCTTCTTGACCACTGTATATCAATGGAACACTTTGGTAGTAAGTCATGGTGAATACACTCAATGCTTTAGAGGCCTTTCCGTATTTTTCAAATTCTGTTCCTGCCCAGCTGTTTTCGTCGTGGTTGGTGGTGAAGTACATTCTGTAAGCATTTGATGGGTATGCTTTCATGCTTACATTCAGGGAAGAGTCAAATTGACGCAGACTTATTTTTTTTGCATATAAATCGGCCATGCTGCTCATGGTATTCCAGGTGTAAGTAATGTCAAATCCTGCTTGGTGAAGAGAGGGCTTGTTGCCTTCAGCCAACATGAAAACATCTTTTATTTTTCGCAAGCTTTCAATGCATTCTTTCCAAAAATCTTCAGGAACTTCTTCGGCTACATCGCAGCGAAATCCGTCAATTTTTGTTTTCGTCAACCAAAACTTCATCGCATCCATCATGCTATCCCTCAATTCTCTGTCGGCATAATTTAATTTGTATACATCTGTCCAGTCAAAAGGAGAAATAAACTTCCCGTCAGATCCCTTTGTGTAAAAGTTCGGGTGGGTACTAACCCAACCATTGTCTATGGCTGAATGATTGGCCACCCAGTCGGTGATTACTTTAAATCCCAATTGATGGGCTTTTTGCACCAAGGCGGTAAAGTCTTTCAAGGTGCCGAATTCGGGGTTCGTGTTTTTATAGTCTCTTACAGAATAGTAACTACCCAGGTCTGCAGCTGACATTTTTCTTCCTTCTATGCCAATAGGGGTGATGGGCATAAACCATAAAATTTCTACACCCATTTTTTTGAGTCGGGGCAATTCTTTGGAAAATGCATTGAAGGTTCCTGCAGCAGTATATTGTCTCAAGTTGACTTCATAAATATTGCTTTGCGCACTCCAGCTTCTATGGCCGGTAATTTTTGGAGACTGTGCCATTGTCTGGCAGCAGATCATCCATACAAACGAAAGCAAGAATATTTTTTTCATGATCATGTTATTTAGATTGTAATTCATAGACAAAGGTTTGATAAGGCGGAACAGAGAAGTCTTTTAAAATTCCTTTTTCCTGGGTCAGCACGTTGATATAATGCCCCCAGCCAGAAGTGAGTTCGCTGTAGCGATTTATTTCAACTTTTTTGGCTGTTTTGGCGGTGTTCATAATCACCATCACCGTTTGTTTCTGGTCGTACCTGAAATACACGTATAGTCCATCCTGTGGCAGAAATTGCATGAGTTTACCGGTGGTCAATGCACTGGATTTTTTTCGGTAATTAGCCAGTGTTTCAATCAAATGATAAATGCTTTGGTCTTTGGCAGTTCTTCCGGATGCCACAAATTTATTAATGGAGTCATTTTTCCAGCCGCCAGGAAAATCAAGGCGAACCAAACCGTCATTCGGATTGGTGAAACCGGTTGTAGCAAATTCGGAGGTATAATACAATTGTGGAATGCCCCTGCAAGTCAGTAACCAGCAAAGGGCCGATTGATATTTATCTACGTTTTCTCCAATCACCGAATAAAATCTAGCCAAATCGTGGTTGTCTAAAAAGATCACGTTTCGATAAGGGTCTTTGTACACAAAATCTTGAGCCAATACGGTATACAATTTATTCACGCCATCTGTCCAACCAAAATCCTTTGTCATTGCATCGGTGATTGCCCATAGCGATTGAAAGTCTGTAACCGCTTGCAGGTTGCTTTTGAAAGGAACTTGGTAGTTGTTTTGGCAGAAATAACTTTGATTGGGAACACCATGCACAAAGGTTTCGCCAAATAAAGTAATGCGTGGATATTCGTCCATCAATGCCTGGTTGCAACGATTCATGAAATCCAAATCGTTGTAGGCGTAAGTATCAATTCTCCATCCATCGATGCCAAATTCTTCCACCGTCCACAATGCGTGTTGAATGAGGAAATTGGCAACAAAAGGATTTTTCTGGTTGAGGTCGGGCATTTCGGTAGTGAACCAGCCATCAGACATGATTTTTTTCTCCGACTGGCTTGCATAAGGATCAAACAAGGTTTGATCCTTATAGTTGGTATTGGTATAGGTATCCCATTGATTGAGCCAATCTTTCATGGGCGGATTTTGAACTGTAAAATGGAATCTACCTACGTGATTGTACACCGCATCCTGAACAATTTTCATCCCATGAGCATGAGCAGCATCAATCAATTCCTGGTAGGCCTTGTTGCCACCCAATCTTCGATCTACCAGGTAGTGATTGGTAAATGCATATCCATGTTCTGTTCGATTGGGCATATCATTTTCCCAAACTGGATTAAGCCAGATGGCAGTCACACCCAATTGTTCCAAATAATTCAAGTGATTTTGAATTCCTTTTAAATCGCCGCCATGTCTTTCGTACACTGTATCTCTTCTGAGGCTTTGATCCTTCATGCCTGCTATTCGATCATTGGATTCATCTCCATTGCTGAAACGATCGGGCATGATTAGGTACATGAAATCTTTTGAAGTGATGCCTTGTGCGTATTCTTTGCTCTTGCCGTTTCTTCTTGCCTTTATTTCAAAATTGATAGCGCTGTTTCCTTCAGCTCCTTGAACAGCTATTTTCATCCAGCCAGGTTGTGTCTTTGATCCAATGAAAACATCTAAAAAGACATAGTCCTTGTTCTCAACTTTGTTGATTTTTTGGAGGACTACACCCGGATACTGAATCTGGTATGATTTTGCGGCGCCAATGTCTTTGCCATACAACATGATTTGCACATGGTTGTGTTTCATGCCAACCCACCAGTTAGTAGGGTAGCAGTGGATGTTGTTTTCTTGTGCAAACAGCTGTAGCGAAAACGCACACAACAAGAATAAGAAATATATTTTTTTCATAATTGACTTGACTTTATTTTTCGTCATCTGATACCATCAATGTTAAGAATCCGGCCAGTATCATGGAGATGCCACCCAATGCAACCGTGTTGAGTGTATTGGCATGAAATACTTTCATGGTAAAATATCCAAGAATGCTCGCTGCAACAATTTGGGGGATTACAATGAAGAAATTAAATACGCCCATGTAGTATCCCATTTTATTTGAAGGCAACGCGTTGGATAACATGGCATATGGCATGGAGAGAATGCTGGCCCACGCTACGCCCACCATGCCCATTGAAACCATGATCATTTTAGGATCGGTGATAAAATAAATAGACAGCAAGCCCAGTCCACCGATGGTCAGACAGATTAAGTGGGTCATCTTTCGATTTGTTCTGAAAGCGATCAAAGGAATAATAAAAGCAAAAATGGCTGCAACTCCGTTTCTGACAGAGGAGCATACATTGAGCCAGTCGGCTCCATCATTGTATTCTTGTTGAACACGTTTGAGCTCGGCTTTGTCTGCTGCAGAAATATCCGTGTTGGTTTCCTCTGAAAAATAATTGGCAAGATTCACTGAAATAGTGACAGGGTTTTGTTCAGATCTGTATTTTCTGATTTCTTCTATATCGCCTTTTAATGATTCAAGTGTTTTCTTCTTTTTGCTGTCCTTGATGGTTTCTTCTGCCAATATTTTTGAAGAGACTGCATTCGCCATTTTGTCAACCAGGGCTTTGTCTACTTTCATGTTGTATTTGTTGGCCGTCACCGCATTGGTGGTGTAAATCCACATCGCAAACAACGCAAACCAGGTAAAGAATTGAACAAGAGCCAACTGCTTCATGGTTTTGGGCATTTTTAAAATGCCACCGAAAGTTTCTTTAACTGCATGTAAAAAAGTAGTCTCTTTCTTTTCTTTATTAAACGCATCAATATTCTCTGGAGGAAATTCTTTAGTGGAAAAAACGGTATACAATACCGAGGAAAGAAAGGCAAAACCTCCAATGTAGAATGACCATTTTACTGAATCTGGAATGGTTCCTGCCGAACTCGTATTGCTGACATGGAACCAGTTGGTAAAAATCCAAGGCAAGAGCGCCGCAATCACCGAACCCACCCCAATGAAAAAACTCTGCATGGCAAAGCCGGTGGTTCTTTGTTGGGGCGGAAGTTTGTCGCCTACAAATGCCCTGAAGGGTTCCATTGAAATATTGATCGATGCATCCAAGATCCATAACATGCCTCCCGCTACCCAGAGGGAAGGGGAATTGGGCATGATGAACAATGCAATGGTAGCCAATACAGCCCCTATAAAGAAGAAAGGTCTTCTTCTTCCCCAGTAAGGATGCCAGGTACGATCACTCAAATACCCTACAATGGGTTGAATCAATAAACCAGTAAGCGGCGCAGCGATCCATAGAACGGGAATTTCGTCTTTGTTGGCGCCAAGGGTTTCGAAGATTCTGCTGACATTTGAATTTTGCAATTCGAAGCCAAACTGAATGCCAAAAAAACCAAAGCTCATATTCCAAAGGTCCCAGAAAGACAATTTTTGATGAGTAGCGGCAGGTTGTGAGGACATAGCAATCGATTTTGTTTGATAAAATGGATATCGTGTACAAAATACACTAAACTAAATGTACAATAAAATTTGAGGGGGCAAAATATTTGTCCCGAATCCTATTAGAATGGCCATTTCGTATGGATAAAAAGGGGGTAAATAATTTCTACATTTCAGATAATGTGTTTATTTTACACAATAAATCAATCATATGAAAAAATTGTCTGTATTCATTCTTGCTGTTTTTTCTTTACAATTCAGCAGTGGACAGTTATTGACGTGGAGCAATCCTTCTACCTTTCCAGTAGATGATTCCACCAAAAATTTCACCATTACATTGGATGCTACCAAGGGTAATGCTGCGTTAAAAAATTATGGTGCTACCTCAGATGTGTATGTTCATATAGGTGTGATTACGAGTGCAAGTACCTCTTCTTCTAATTGGCGATATGTCAAATACAATCAAAACTTTACGCAGACCAATCCTGGTTTGAACGCTGCATATGCAGGAACCAACAAATGGAGTTTTGCTTTTGGTTCAACCAACACCATTCGTGCTTTCTTTGGGGTACCCGCAGGGGAGACGATTTACAAAATTGCCTTATTGTTCAGAAGCGGTAATGGAAGTATTGTTCATCGTAATACAGATGGCAGTGATATGTACATTCCGATTTACACTTCTGCATTGGCAGCCACTATCACCGATCCGTTTAAGCAGCCAACTTATGTTCCAAAGTCTGAACCGATTTCAAAAGTGGTGGGTAACACGATTGCCATTACAGGCAAATCCAATATTTCAGCAACGCTTCAGTTGTATTTTAATGGCACATTGATTCAATCTGCATCAAGTGCAACAACTATTACCGCGGCCACTAGCCCAACCATTACCACTTCGGGTACGCAAGTGATTATCTTAAAAGCTACTGCCGGTGCGTCAACGGTATCCGATACAGTTACTTTTTACGTAGCAGGAACCGTTACCACTGCCAACCCGCCGGCCGGTATTAGAGATGGTATTAATTATGAGCCCGGCGATACCTCGGTGACATTCTTATTATATGCACCTTACAAAACCAGGGTTTGTATCATTGGAGATATGCCAGGAAGCAATTGGTTGGAAACAGCTACCTATCAAATGAAAAAATCGGTGGATGGTAACTATTGGTGGTTGCGCGTTACGGGTCTGACTCCAGGACAAGAATATTCTTTTCAATACATGGTAGATGGAAGTTTGGCCGTCACGGATCCTTATGTTGAAAAAATATTGGACCCCTGGAATGATCCTTATATCGATGCCAGCACATATCCAAGTTTGAAGGCTTATCCGACCGGATACACAACAGGTGTGGTGGGTATTTTTCAAACAAGAGCGCCTTCCTATACTTGGACAGCTAGCAGTTATACAAGACCAGATAAAAGAAATTTGATTGTTTATGAATTGTTGTTGAGAGACTTTGTTGCCAAGCATGATTGGAAGACAATGGTAGATACACTGAATTATCTGAAAACATTAGGTGTCAATGCCATTCAGTTTATGCCCATTAATGAGTTCGAAGGCAACAACAGTTGGGGGTACAATCCTGATTTTTACTTTGCGGTAGACAAATATTATGGTCCTGCCAATGATTTTAAAAGATTTGTGGATTTGTGCCATGCCAATGGTATTGCAGTGA
>CANGBQ010000083.1 GCA_947451985.1 Chitinophagaceae bacterium
AAATAAGCACCACTGGGCAAGTTGACGGTTTTCCCAAAAGAGGCTTTCACCTGTTTGGTTACTCCATATTGATCAAAAATGGCGCTGGTGGTATTGTGAAGAGAAAGAATATCAGCTTTGTCAGGTGCAATTCGCTGGATATAACTTTTGGTGTCGTTGAAAATAGTTTTATCATTCACCACAATTCTGTTGAAATCAGCATTGAGCAAGTCTCTTAATATGCTGGTGGTTTTGCCCTGTTCGCTCAAGATTTTCGCAGGAGGGGTAGCGCCATTCAAATTGGCCTGAATGGTTTTCCAGGTATTTTCCAAACGCAATAGATCTTCATGAAGCTCTGCCGTATTTTTTCCTTCAGCAGCAGTTCTTATGATCACCCCGAGGTTTTTGGGCTTCACCGCCTCGACAATTTTCAGCAATCGTTTTCTTTCTTCGCTCGAGTGTATTTTTCTGGAAACGGCAATGATGTCGTTAAACGGAGTAGCTACTACGAATCGCCCTGCCAATGACAACTCACAAGTCAATCTGGGTCCTTTGGCGGCAATGGGTTCTTTCAGAATCTGTACAAGGATAGGTGGTTTGCCGCTGAGTATGTCGGTAATTTTTCCTGTTTTTAAGATTTCAGGCTCCACTTTGAATTTGGAGAAATCAGGCGCCGTGGGTCCTTTCTGTTGCGTGTTTTGTTGGGTAAACTTGAGGATGGATTTAACGTAAGGGCTTAAATCGGTGTAATGCAGAAAAGCATCTTTTTCAAATCCTACATCTACAAAGGCGGCATTCAGTCCCGGAATCAGTTTCTTGACTTTTCCCAGGTATATGTCTCCCACTGCAAAATTAGCACCTGCTTTTTCGCTGTGTAATTCTACTAATTTTTTGTCCTCTAACAAGGCGATTTCAACACCTTGTTGCGTGGCATTAATAATTAACTCTTTGGTCAAACGAATCTCTTTTTGAAGACCAGTATGCACTTCTAGGTAGGGAACTCAATAGCCATACAATACAATCATCCTCCATCGAGCGAGATGTGTTACATTGATTGGTTTGGCTGAATAAAGAAAAAGGGAATGGTACCGATCAGGGCGGATCCTTTCTATCAATACCGATCCTTTATCTTTCAACGGAAACGTTGAAGACAATAGAAATTACTTCTTCTTATGACGATTTTTTCTCAAACGCTTTTTACGCTTATGTGTTGCGATTTTATGACGTTTTCTCTTTTTACCACAAGGCATAACCTAGTCTTTTTTGTTATAAAATGATTTTAATAATGTTTTTATTGTTGCAGCAATCGAATTCTTTCATCAACCTCTTTTGAATAACTTGGATTGTTGACCAATCTTTTGCTGGTATTGTACCATTTAATGGCTTCTGTTTTGTTGCCACTAGCAGCATAGGTGTCGGCTAAGAAAGCAGTCGCTTCAATATTTGTTGGCTCCTTTTCGATGACTTTCAACAACCGCGCAATGGCTTTATCGTATTGGCCGGAAACATATCCTCCTACACCCAGCACCAACTGCGCTTTCATGTTGGTTGAATCTCTTCTCACTACTCCCAACAACTCCTGGATACCTTTCATGGTTTCCTGCGGATCTCCATTTCTGCTTTTGCCAAACACGTAGCAACTTCCCAATCCGATTCTTAAATCATCGTTTTGGGGATCTAGTACAATAGCTTTTTCAAATAACTCAATGGCGAGTGATGTTTCCCAGTTTGCCTTGGCGTCATCGTGCTCTCCCCGAATATTGTTTAATAATATTTGGGCAGCGAAGGTGAGGCTTTTTTCTGAATTATCCAACTTAGCGGCCTCACTAATATAAAAAGCATAGGGTTCAAACAGTTGCGCGCTGTCTTTCCAGAATTGCGCAATGGCGGTATTGGCTATAACTTGTTGATTGACAATATCTCCGCGGCTGATGCGGTTTTCCAATCCGGATAGATAAACCAATTGAGAAGGCGAAAGTTTTTGTTTGGATTGGGATATAAAATTTTGAATATCAAATGCTTGTGCATTTGGAGCGGGCATTGTGGGCACTGCTGGTTTGGGCTCGGTAGTTCGACCCAAAAAGAACAATAGGGAGATAAGAAGAAGACCAGCCCCGGCAAAAATGATTTGTTTTTTCACTGTACTTTTTAGTCTGCTGTTCAGTTAGCAGGCGGCAAAGGTACGTTAATCCTCGTTATCTTCCTTTACTTCAGGGGCTTCTTTGATGTTGGGGGAGGATTTAATCTCCTGCACAAACTCTTTAGCAGGTTTGAATGCTGGAATAAAGTGTTCTGGAATGGACACAGAAACATTTTTCTTAATGTTTCTGCCAATTTTGGCGGCTCTTTTTTTAATGATAAAGCTTCCAAAGCCACGTATATAGAGGTTTTCACCGCTTGCGAGCGAAGCTTTTACTTCTTTAAACATGGTTTCCAGTGTTACCAATACGTCCACTTTTGGGATACCAGTTTTATCTGAAATTTTGTTTATTAAGTCTGCTTTTCTCATATATGGATTAATTTGAAAGTAATTTAATAAAAAAAAATTAATTTCCAAAAATAAGTTGGTGATAATCAATAGGTTTGTATAAAAAGTTGGTTTTTAGCCCATGAAATCTCCCAAAACACATCTTTTTTTTACCCAAAAACTGCTCCATTGGAATCGTTCCTCCAATGACCGGGCCATGCCCTGGAAATTTGAAAAGGACCCGTATAAAATCTGGTTAAGTGAGATCATTTTGCAGCAAACCAGGGTAGAGCAGGGAACCAGCTATTACAACGAATTTGTAAAAAAGTATCCCACCATCCGCCTTTTGGCAAAAGCACCTGAATCTGAAGTGTTTAAGCTATGGGAAGGGTTGGGGTATTATTCCAGGTGCCGCAATTTGTTGGCTACGGCTCAGCAAATCACCCAGGAACGCAAGGGTCAATTTCCCGATCAATATGCCGACATTCTCCAATTGAAGGGTATCGGTCCCTATACAGCAGCGGCCATCGCTTCATTTGCCTACAACCTTCCTTATGCAGTGGTGGATGGAAATGTGATGAGGGTGCTGTCCCGATTTTTTGGTATCCAAACTCCCATTGATTCCGCTGAGGGTAAAAAACAATTCGCTGTTCTAGCAGATCAGTTGTTGCCAAAGGACCAGCCTGCCCTGTACAATCAAGCCATCATGGATTTTGGCGCCACTGTTTGCAAGCCTCAATCGCCGCATTGTAGCCGTTGTCCCCTCAGGGCACAGTGCCATGCTTTCCAACAAAACAAGGTGGATCATTTTCCGGTGAAAGAGAAACGACTTGTGAAGAAAAACAGGTACTTTTTTTACCTCATTGCTTCTTATAAAGACCAATATTATGTGCGCCAGCGGCTACAAAAAGACATTTGGCAGCACCTGTATGAATTTATTTTGTTCGAAGAGCCGAAATTGATGCAACCGGATGATTTCATTCATTTGGGCAAGCTCCAACAATGGCTGGGAAAAAAAGCCAAGATGGTTCATGCATCCTCCTTGCAAAAACAAACATTAACCCACCAGACCATTGCGGGTCATTTTATTCATTTTCAATTACATGCCCCACTTCAGTCAAATGAGTATACGCCGATAAATCTTCGGCAACTCTCTCAATTGGCATTTCCTAAATTCATCGCTCAATATATGGCGGCCAACAAGCACTTATTATAGTCAACATAAATCCAGCTCGGGTACTTTGATAGATGCGTTTGTTAACTTACATTTGTTAAGCATAAATGCAAATGCGATGCGCGGAATCAACAGAGTGACCCTGATGGGCAACTTGGGTAAAGAACCTGATATGCAATTTTTGGAGGGTAATATTGCGGTGGCCAAATTCTCTTTGGCTACAACAGAAATCTTCAAAGACAAAACCGGCAAACAAGTTACCCAAACCGAGTGGCACAGCGTGGTGCTTTGGAGAGGATTGGCCGAACTGGCGCAAAAATATTTGCACAAAGGAAGTTTGGTATATGTAGAAGGTCGTCTCAAGACCAGGAGCTGGGATGACAAGGATGGCATTAAAAAATTTGCCACTGAAATCATTGGAGACAATTTGATTATGTTGGATAAAAGGGGAGAAGGAATGGGTGCTGGTGATGGTTTTGATACACCTGCCCCTTCCGCTGACGCCCCGACACAGGGTGAAGGGCCTGAAAGATTGCCCTTTTAAAAGATTTGCAAACTATTTTTTGCAAATGATTGTTAACTAAAAAGATTCGCTTTGGACTATCATTCGGTTGGAGAAATTGTTTACCTGCCTTTGACATTTTTGATGATCAACGTTGCAGCCACTACGATTCTACTTTTTTCAGTTTGTTTTCTTTTTTTGGTTTCCTTTTTTTTAGCAGGTGGCGAAGTTGCTTTTTTTTCATTGACATCTAAAGACCTTAATCTTCTTAAAACAAGGAAACAGCCTTCTTTTCAACGGATCCTGGGTTTATTGGAGCAGCCGAAAATCTTATTGGCCTCTATGTTGATCGCCAACAGCTTTGTAAACATTGGCATCATTCTCATCTCTGATTTGCTCATCAATGAATGGCTTACCTTTTACCAGGTCGGTTTCTGGTGGGCATTTTTGATCAAAGTTGTTTCGGTGACATTCTTACTGGTCCTGTTTGCAGAAGTGCTGCCAAAAGTGTGGGCTACCCATCACAAAGTATGGTTTGCCTCCACTTCTTCTTTAATTATTGAAATATTCAATCGAATTTTCTTCAGGCTGAGCAAAAGATTCGTGCATTTGAGCGACAACATCGAAAGAAGTGTAGCCAGCAGCAAGTTATCTGCCATGGACAATAGCGACCTGGATGATGCCATCGATCTGTTGCCTGAAAACGAAGCCACTGTAGAAGAGAAAAAAATATTAAAAGGCATCAGAAAGTTTGGCGACACCACGGTGAAGCAAATTATGCGGACCCGATTGGATGTGAGTGGAATTGCCGCAAACGAGCCTTTCGAAGACATTGTCCGTCAGGTGAAGGAATTGAATTACTCTAGGCTACCAGTGTATAAAAACAATCTAGACGAAATCCTGGGCACCCTGCACACCAAAGATCTGTTGACGCATATCCATCAGCCGCCGGGATTCGACTGGCATCCACTGATTCGACCACCTTATTTTGTCCATGAACAAAAACTGATTGAAGATTTAATGCAGGAGTTCAGAACCAAAAGAGTCCACTTTGCCATTGTCGTAGATGAATTTGGGGGCACTTCTGGTATCGTAACCTTGGAAGACATTATTGAAGAAATTATTGGCGAAATCAAAGATGAATTCGATGACGAAGAAATAGGATATCGTAAAATTGACGACTTCAATTATATTTTTGAAGGCAAAACCATGATCAATGATGTATGCAAAGCCATCAATATGCCGATTGACACATTCGATGCACAAAGAGGAGAGAGTGATTCATTAGCGGGATTGATACTTGAAATTGCAGGTGAGTTCCCGCAGGTCAATGAAAGTTTGATTACCGATCACTTTACATTCGTTCCCTTGGAAATCAATAAAAACAGAATCGACAAAATCAAGCTGGTTATTCATCCGCCGATGCCGGTGGAGTAGTATTGCGCAATCCAATTGCTTATGAAAGTACGTATTGAATATTTTCTGATGATCGCTATTGGGTGGTGTATTGCGGCCAGTTGCAATTCCAATTACACTTCCAAAAAAACAGGCTATTTCCACATTCCGCTGCCAGCTCACCAATACCAAAAATTTGACAATCCTGCATTTCCATATTCATTCGAGTATCCTGTATATGCGCAAATCGCACAGGACAGTACTTTCTTTGACAGCACCCCCGAAAACAATTACTGGATCAATATTGATTGTAAGCAATGGAACGCTAAAGTCTTTTTAAGTTATAAAATCATTGGCGGAAAAGCTGTTTACAAAGTCAGAGGAGCAGATGGCGCCTACAAAGATTCTATGGGAATCAATCGCTTTGATCTTATGGTCAACGATGCTTTCAACCTCACCAACAAGAACAATGTCATTGCCAGTTCTATCAAAGACAGCTTGATGCAAACACCCAACCTTGTTCATGGCGTTTTTTTTAAAGTGGGAGGTAATGCGGCAACCGCTGTTCAATTTTTCTTAAGTGATACCACGCATCATTTTCTGCGTGGCGCCTTGTATTTTGATGCCACCCCCAATGCCGATTCTTTGCAACCTGTTCAGCAGTTCCTACAAAAAGATATTGAGCACTTGATCAATACCTTTCAATGGAAGCAGCCTACCCCCTGATATTGACTGAATCTTTGTCTTTCTTGCTCCCATTTTTCACATCAACCTTTGGTCAATCCATCGTATTTTTGCGCTATGATAGCAATTGATCATGTTCTCGTCAGTGACCAGATGGTGAGCGAGCAGTTTGTGTGCGATTTGCATAAGTGTAAAGGCGCTTGTTGTGTGGATGGTGATGCCGGTGCACCCTTGGACAAAGAAGAGTTGAAAAAGATAGACGAAGTGTTTGATGCCGTTATTCCGTATTTGAACAAAGAAAGCATCACAGAAATTGACAAGCAGGGAAGATATGTGTATGACAAAGAATTTGGCTGGGTAACGCCTACCATCAAAAGCAAGATTTGCGTATACGGCATCAAAGATGCCGATGGAATTGTAAAGTGTGGCATTGAACAAGCCTATCTCGATGGGAAAGTAAAATGGAAAAAGCCCATCAGTTGTCATTTGTTCCCCGTCATTGTTAAAAAAAGCAAGAATAGTGCTGCCGAATATGCCAATTATGAGCCCAGAGAAGACAATTGCAAAGCGGCTTGCGCTTTGGGTAAAAAATTGAAAGTACCTGTTTATCAATTTTTAAAAGAACCCCTGATCAGAAAATTCGGTCAATCTTTTTATGACGCCCTGGATGCTACCGCCAAGCATCTACAAACCAAAAAATAAATTATTGTATCCTTAATTGTAAAATCAATCGATGAAATCGTCCAAATTATATTTTCGTTTCCTGCAGGTAGTTTCAGTGGCTTTGTTGCTGAGTAGTTGTTCCGTTAATAAAGCTACAATTGACGATAGCTTGGCGCCTCTCTATGCTGCCAAAAAAGTGGAAGGTTGTTTTACCATGCTTAATAACAGCAGTGGAGAAATTACCGTTTACAACATGCAAATGGATACGACTCGTTTTTTGCCTGCCTCTACTTTTAAAATCCCTCATGCATTGATTGCCTTGCAAACAGGTGTTATTACCGACGAAAACATGATGGTGCCTTGGGATGGTGTGGTCAGAGCCGATTCGGCTTGGAACAAGGATATGAACATCAAAGAAGCTTTTGCTACGAGTTGTGTTCCTTTCTTTCAAACGGTGGCCAAAAAAATAGGAAAGGAAGCCATGCAACAATGGGTGGATTCTATTGGATATGGAAATAAAAATATCAACGGACCCATTGATTCTTTCTGGCTCAACAATCAGCTGACCATTTCGCCCGACGAACAATTGGGCCTTATGAAGCGTTTGTATTTTGATCAGCTGCCTTTCAGAAAATCGGTTCAACAATCGGTACGA
>CANGBQ010000084.1 GCA_947451985.1 Chitinophagaceae bacterium
TACATTGTACGGAGAAGACCCGGCACATCGTCCCGATATTTATGGAAAGATTGGCAACAGTGGTGTCAGTATCGCCACCGTAGATGATGCGAAAAAATTATACAGTGGTTTTGATCTCTGCGATCCCAAAACATCGGTGAGCATGACCATCAATGGTCCGGCACCTATCTTGTTGGCTTTTTTTATGAACGCAGCCATCGATCAGCAGTGTGAAAAATATATTTTGGAAAACAATTTGCAAGAGCAGGTCAATCAATTGATTGAGTCTCGATGGAATATCCAGTCTTTACCTACATACATGGGAACCGATGGACAACCTGTTCTTCCACAGAAAGGAAAATTAACAGGCGCTTTACCATTGGGCAACGATGGATTGGGTCTGCGTTTGTTGGGTCTCAGCGGAGAAGATGTATTGCCCAAAGAAGTGTATTCCGAAATCAAAAAGAAAGCACTTGCTACGGTTAGAGGAACTGTTCAGGCAGATATTCTGAAAGAAGACCAGGCGCAAAACACCTGTATTTTTTCTACTGAATTTGCCCTCAAGCTGATGGGAGATGTGCAGCAGTATTTTATTGTCAATAATGTTCAAAATTTTTATAGTGTCAGCATCAGCGGATACCACATTGCTGAAGCAGGCGCCAATCCCATCACTCAATTGGCTTTTACCTTGGCCAACGGGTTTACTTATGTTGAGTATTATTTAAGCCGGGGGATGAACATTGATGATTTTGCGCCCAATCTGTCTTTCTTCTTTAGCAATGGAATGGATCCTGAATACAGTGTCATCGGTCGAGTGGCCAGACGTATTTGGGCCAAGGCAATGAAGAACAAGTACAAGGCCAATAGCAGAAGCCAAAAATTAAAATACCACATTCAAACCAGTGGCAGGAGTTTGCATGCACAGGAAATCGATTTCAATGATATCCGTACCACTTTGCAAGCATTGTATGCTATTTATGACAATTGCAATTCGCTTCACACCAATGCGTATGATGAAGCCATCACCACACCGACAGAAGAAAGTGTCAGACGTGCGATGGCCATTCAGTTGATCATCAACAGAGAGCTGGGCACGGCTAAAAATGAAAACCCCAACCAAGGATCATTCCTGATTGAAGAGCTTACCAATTTGGTAGAAGAGGCGGTGATGAATGAGTTCAATAGAATTACAGACAGGGGAGGCGTCTTGGGCGCGATGGAAAGAATGTACCAGCGCAATAAAATCCAGGAAGAAAGTTTGTACTACGAAACGCTAAAGCATACCGGAGAATATCCCATTGTAGGTGTGAATACCTTTTTAAGCAAAAAAGGATCACCCACCATTTTGCCTTCAGAAGTCATTCGGTCTACCACTGCCGAAAAAGAATTGCAAATTGATGCCTTGCATGCATTCAAAACACGACATGCCGACAAAGCAGCAGAGATGCTGACCACCCTGCAAACAGCAGCCATCAATAATGAAAATTTATTTGAGGTGTTGATGGAAACAGTTAAATATTGTTCATTGGGTCAAATCACGAATGCCTTGTACAGCGTGGGTGGACAATACAGACGAAATATGTAGTCGTCGTTCAATCCGATCAGCTTATTGATACAGCTTGCCAATTATCGGTAGTTTTGAAAACTCTTTTGCTTCTGTTTTTCCAATAAATCCGGCAAAGACCAGCATCAGCACTACTGCAGCTGAAATGGAAAACCAAAGTGACTGATTGATGTAATTTTTCAGCAATAGGTGAAGCATGAATATTCCGATTGCCGTTAAAATATACATACTCAATTTTTTTAGATGATAGGGAACTGGATAGAATTTTTTTCCCAGCAAGTAGCTCGCAATCATCATGAAAAAATAACAGCTAAAGGTGGCGATAGCCGCTCCATAATAGTGAAGTTTTGGAATCAATAAAACGTTCAGGACGATGGTGATGACGGCACCAACAATCGTAATCATTGCTCCATATATGTTTTTATTTGTGAGCTTGTACCATATGCTGAGATTGTAATAAATACCCAGAAAGATATTGCCCATGGCTAGTATAGGAATCGCTCCAAATCCTTCTACCCAGTTTTTGTTTGAGAAATGAAGAAAAAGCCATTGAAAAACATCTAAAAATAAACTGATAAAAAGAAACATAAAACAACAGGTGATTACGAAAAAATTCATCACCCGGGCATAGGTGTTTTGTGCATTTTCTTGCTTACTCTGATTAAAGAAGAACGGCTCAGCAGCCATTCTAAAAGCTTGAATCATGATGGTAGTAAGCAAAGCCAATCTAAAAATATTGGCGAAGATTCCGGCTTCATGATTGGCAGCGCTATTGTTAACGACATGCCTGTAAATCAATCGACTCAACACATCATTGACCATTCCCCCTAAACCTACAATAATCAATGGAGCACTATATGAAGTCACTTCTTTCCAGAGAGGGAAACTGAATTGGAATTTGATTTGCCGTAATTCTTTTTGTAAGATGATTAAAGTGACAATGTTTTCAATAACATTTCCTACCAAGTAATAACCGATTCCTAAATAAGGATTGTATACATATTTGAGAATGCTATTCGGATTGTTTTTTAAAATGGCGGGTGCAAACCCAAGAAAAAATATAACAATACTGATATTGGTAAAAATGGCGGCAACTCTGGCAAAAGCATACATCTTCGGCCTGTTTTCTTGGCGGAGTTTTGCGAAGGGCAGTGTGTTTAAGTTGTCAATAGCCAGAATCGCAATCATCCATAAGACATACTCAGGATGTTCGGATAATTTCGCTGCATGAACGATGCTGTCCCTGAAAAGAAATAGTACTAAACTCAATAAAACAGTGGTAGCAAATAAGGATATAGAAAGAGTATTGTATAATTTCTTTTTATCGTGGGTTTGAGAAAATCTAAAGTAAGCTGTCTCCATTCCAAAGTTAAATACGGCATTGAGGAATGGAATCATTGCATACACCTGGACTAGATCAGCGGTCTCTTCTGGCATTTTAATAAAAAATGGCAAAGCCATATTCATTAAGTAACCAAGGAATCGATAGGCTATAGTAGGAACACCATACCAAATGGTTTGACCTGCTAATTTTTTGATGTTGCTCAACGAGGGGTTGTTTTGAATGTAATTTACTCGATAATCTTTTACAGGAGGTGACAAAAATTAATGGGAACATGATTGTCCGAGAGCTACCAATCCGTTTTACGTCTTTGGGATTTTTTCTCTGCTCTTTTCTTTTTGGATTCAACTCTTTTGGCTTTGACGGCCTTGGAGATCTTGGTGGGCATTCTTTTTTTGGGGATCACCAGGGCTTGACGCACCAATCGATTCATTTTTTTGATCACTTCTTCTTTGTTGGCCAACTGGGTTCGATGAACCTGACTTTTGACCAACAAGAAACCATTGGCGTTGATCTTAGGGGCGAGTATTAGCAGGAGTCGTTCTTTTTCTTTTTCTGAAAAAAAATCCGAGGCGGAAACCTGCCAATAGCCCTCCACCATGGTTTCAACCTTATTGACATGTTGACCCCCTTTGCCGCCACTACGGGCTGTTTTAAACGATATTTCTTTTTGAAAATCCTGCACCACCAAATGTACCAATATTTACAATCTTCAAGGGGTTGGGATTATCTGGCAGCTTTAATATTTCGGTAAGAACAAAAAAATACACAAATTTGCAGTAGATATGAAGTCCCTCATTTATCAATCTCTTGTTCAGCGCAAACAGCAACACAAAAAGTCATTTGCTGTTTTGATTGATCCTGATAAGGTCAACGATAGCAGTCTGCATCAACTGATTGAGATAGCTGTGGCAGCCAATGTAGATTATTTTTTTGTGGGGGGTAGTTTGGTGGTGTCTCATTACATGGATGAATGTGTTCAATACATCAAACAGCATTGCAACATCCCGGTGATTCTTTTTCCCGGCAGCCCTTCTCAAGTAACGGCTCATGCCGATGCGCTCTTGTATCTTTCTTTGATCAGCGGCCGTAATCCTGAATTATTGATTGGCCAACATGTCATTTCTGCACCCATTGTAAAGCAAAGCGGATTGGAAGTGATGCCTACAGGCTATATGGTCATTGATGGAGGTGCCCCCACTACCGTTTCTTACATTAGCAATGCAGCGCCCTTGCCGTCAGATAAAAAAGAAATTGCGATGTGCACCGCCATGGCAGGTGAAATGTTGGGCATGAAATTGATTTATATGGATGCAGGCAGTGGCGCTAAGAAAAGCATTTCAGAAGAGATGATCCAACAAGTGGCTTCATGCATTGAAGTGCCGCTTATTGTTGGAGGCGGTATAGTCGATCCTGAGAAAGCCTATTTAAACTGTAAAGCTGGGGCAGATGTTATTGTGGTAGGCAATGCTATTGAAAAAGACCCTGTACTCATCAAAGAAATGGCTGCTGCCATTCACCAGGTATCTGTTCTAAAAGCCAATTAAACATTAGGCTATAAGCTCATCATTTCCTTGAATTTCACCGCCTGTCTTCTACTGACTTCTATTTTTTCTCCTCCTATCAAATCAAGCAGCAAGCCTCCATTAAAATAGGGCTCTACTTTTTCGATCATTCTTAAATTGATAATTTGTTTTCGATTGGCCCTAAAAAATGTCTTTTCGTCGAGCCTTTCCTCCAATGCATTCAGCGATTTTAAAATAAGCGGTTTGTTGTTTCCGAAAAATACTTTTGCATAGTTCCCAACGCTTTCAAACAGTCTCACATCGGCCAGCTTCACAAACCAACAACGCTCTCCGTCTTTTACAAATACCTGATCGTTTGCGGTGAGCAGACCTCTTGAATGACTAACCAATGGGTTAATCTCTTTTTCGTCTGTTTGTTGCAACTTGTACAAGGCTTCTCCCAATCTTTTAGGATCAATGGGCTTCATCAGATAGTCCAAGGCATTGAATTCAAATGCTTTCAATGCAAACTCATCATAGGCGGTGGTAAAAATAACTTTCGGAGCTTTGTCAATGGATTCCAGCATTTCAAAGCCCGTTTTATTAGGCATCTGAATATCCAAAAACACCAAGTCTGGTGCCAGTGACTCGATTTTTTCAATGCCCTCATTGGCATTGGTTGCTTCTCCAATCACTTCTATGCCGGAAATTCCTTCCAGCAATTTTTTTAGTTCGTTTCTGGCCAACCGTTCATCATCAATAATCAGTACTCTGAACATATCGTCTCTGTTTTTACAATTTGGTTATGACTGGATGGGCATGATGATCGTGCATTGTACCACTTGTTCGTTGGGCACATTCGCAATTTCAAATGAAGCTTGTCCGCTGTATAATAAATTCAGTCGATCCGTCGTGCTTTTAATGCCAAATCCGTTCTCGTTTTGATGTACCTTGTCGCAAATGCTTCCTGAATTTTGAACAATGACTTGATGGGCGTTGTCAACAAAGCTGGATTTGATTCTAACGAAACCTCCATTGATTTCTTTACTCACGCCATGTTTAATGGCATTTTCCACCAGGGTTTGTAACATCATCGGAGGAATAGGCTGGCTGAGGGTAGGTTCGCTGATCTGAAATTCAATCCTTAATCTGTCTTCAAACCTGATTTGCTCCAAGGCCAAATAATCTTTTACAATACTTAATTCTTGTTGCAGTGATACCGTTTCTACTTTTTCGGTTTGCATGCTGCTTCGCAGAATATTGCTCAATTCAGTAATGGCAGTGCGTGCCCGGGCAGGATTTTCGTCTACCAAAGCACGAATGCTGTTAAGAGAATTAAAGATGAAATGAGGGTTGATATGAGCCTTGATGGTTTTTAATTCGAGCGATTTAACCATCGCTTCCAGTCGCAGGGTGTCCAATTGCTGTCGCCTGTTTCTTTCAACGAAGTGATAGATGTAATAAAACATATTCCACACCAACAGTAACCACAACGAGCTGAAGCTGCTCAAAAAAATTCGTTCTATTTGGGTGTATTTTTTTAGTCTTTCTGGGTGGTATTGAATGAAGGAATCAATAGTTTCAGAAGTCAATCCTAAAAAGATGGCAAACAGAATCGTAAAAATGGACAGGTATAAAATTTGTTTGCCCAAAGTCTTTTGCAGTACATTGATTCGATGAATATTCCATCGCATGATGTGCGTAATCGATATGCCTGAAAGTGTTGTCAGAAACAAACTGGGAAAGTAAAGGGGGTCTACTTTTCCAAAAGTCAGTGCGAAAAACAAGTTGATAGCCGCAAAAGTTGTCCATCCGGCTATTTGGCACCACCAATAAATTGAAATTCTTTTTAGCATAGAATGTTGTAAAACTAATCAGAATTTCAAAAAAATTGCCTCAAACTCTTGACAAATGGCCAAATCTCGTTTTGAGAGGCATTGACTGGCTACAGGGGTTATGGTTTGTTCATCGGTGCGACATTTTTAACCGATTAATGTTTAGTTTTACATAAACGAAACAAACATTAATGGGGAATCCCAATCTAAATAGTCAAAAAGATTCATTGCAACCTGCCGACAAGGAATTTGAAAACAACATTCGTCCAGGGTATATCAGCGAATTTAGTGGCCAGCAACAGATTATTGACAATATATCTGTCTTCATCAAGGCTTCTAAATTGAGGGGTGAGGCATTGGATCATATTTTGTTTCATGGTCCTCCTGGACTGGGTAAGACCACCCTTTCCAGAATTGTAGCCAATGAAATGGGCGTGAACATCAAAGAGACTTCTGGCCCAGTTATTGAAAAGCCAGGTGATTTAGCTGGTTTGCTCACCAATTTAGAACCCAACGATGTACTTTTTATTGATGAAATTCATCGGTTGAGCACCGTCGTAGAAGAGTACCTGTATGCCGCGATGGAAGATTACCGAATTGACATCATGATAGACAGTGGTCCCAATGCAAGAAGTGTTCAGTTGACCTTGAACCCTTTCACATTGATTGGCGCTACTACTCGAAGCGGCTTATTGACTGCCCCCTTGCTGTCGAGATTTGGCATCAAATCAAGGCTAGAATATTATGATGCAAATACCTTGCAAAATATCCTGCTGCGCAGTGCAGGCATCCTGCAAACCAACATCAACAAAGATGCGGCTGCTGAAATTGCAAGAAGAAGCAGGGGCACTCCAAGAATTGCGAATGGCTTGTTGAGAAGGGTGCGTGACTTTGCTCAAGTGATTGGTAATGGAGTCATTGATATGGAGATTACCAAACATGCACTCAAAGCATTAAATGTAGATGAGCATGGATTGGATGAAATGGACAACCGAATTCTAAGTGCCATCATCGATAAATTTAAAGGGGGACCTGTGGGCATTACTACGATTGCGACTGCAGTAGGTGAGGAGCCCGGCACGTTGGAAGAAGTATATGAACCCTTCTTGATTCAAGAGGGCTTCATCATGCGAACACCCAGGGGAAGGGA
>CANGBQ010000085.1 GCA_947451985.1 Chitinophagaceae bacterium
CGTTCAACAACAAGCAGAATCTAGCAACCAAGCCACGGAGGTGATTACCGAATCAATGGCCGAAGTCTTTGTGCAGCAAGGAAAAACACAGAAAGCCATCGAAATCTATCAAAAATTAAGTTTGCAAAATCCTGGCAAAAACGTTTACTTTGCACAGAAAATAGAATCTTTAAAAGACACATAATATGTTAGCATTATTTGGTATTTTGATCATTATCGCCTCTGTTATTTTGGGCTTAATTGTACTAATTCAAAACCCCAAAGGCGGTGGTCTTTCCGGCACTTTTGGCGGTTTCAGCAACCAACTCATGGGCGTTAAGCAAACCACTGATGTATTGGAGAAAGGAACCTGGATTTTTGCAGCAGCAGTCGGCATTCTTTGCTTGATTTCTCCTGCCTTTATCCCTGCTGAAAGTACAAATAGCGGAAAAGACCTGATCAAAGATATCTCTACCATGCCTCAGCAAAAAGCAACTACTCCAGCTGCCACCACGCCCCTTCCGGGCGCGGCCACTAACCCTGCTGGCAGCGGCAAATAATAGCTTTGTTAAAAATAGTCAGCCCCGCAGAAACAAGCGGGGTTTTTTATTTTACTTTGCTCATCAACCGGTTAAATGAATTCAAATGAAAAAAGCAATTAAGTTACTGCTCGTTATCGGTGGCCTCACAGGATTGGCAGGCGGCTGGTATATATTTGGCCCCACCGTTCATGTAGCACCCAAGAAATTCATTTATATACCCACCGGCAGTCAATACCCGGAAGTAAAAAAAATATTGATCCGGGAACAGATCCTACCCCATTATTTCTTTTTTGATGTACTGGCGGAGCTTACTCATTACAAAAGAAACATTAAGCCTGGGAAATACAAGATCGAAAACAATAGCAGCTTGTTTCAAGTATTAAAATTGTTGCATTCAGGAAAGCAAGCGCCGGTTCGTCTGGTTATTACCAAACTAAGAACCAAAGAAGACCTCGCTACCAAATTAGCAGACAACTTTGAATTGGATGCAGCAGCGGTATTGAAATTTCTGCAGAACAATGACTCGCTTAGAAAATTTGGTGTAGACAGCAACACCGTCATGAGTATTATTATTCCAAATTCGTATTTGTTTTGGTGGAATGCTTCTTTGGATAAAATATTGACGAAGCTAAGTATCCAGCAGCAGTATTTTTGGGACGGTGACCGATTCAAGAAAGCGGCTCTGCAAGGCTTGACTCCCCTCCAAGCCTATACCATGGCCAGTATCATTGAAGAAGAGAGCAATATGAAATCCGATAAAGGAAAAATTGCAAGCGTCTATCTAAACAGAATGAGAAAAGGAATGAAATTAGAGGCCGATCCAACCATTAAATATGCCCTGCGCAATTTTGAGTTAAAGAGAATTTTGCATGGACACTTAGCATATCCTTCCGCCTACAATACATACCAACACACGGGGTTGCCTCCAGGGCCCATTTGCACCCCCTCCATTGAAACCATCGAGGCTGTGCTGAATGCTCCTGCCACCCATTACCTATTTTTTGTAGCCAAGCCGGATTTCAGTGGATATTCTAACTTTGCTGACACCTATGAACAACATTTGCAATATGCCAAAGCCTATCAGCAGGCCCTGGATCAGCTGATGCTTACAAAATAGACGAATGAAGAAATTCGAAAGAATATTAATTACAAATACGCCGATTGCTTTTGTGTTGAACAAAACAAAACACCTGCGTCTGCCCGGATTCGAAGGCGTTCCACTGTATGATGTCATTCGGTTTTTCTACAGACAAATAAAAACACACGGACTCACCGAAAGGGCTTCTGCTATTTCTTACAATTTCATCATGGCCATTCCACCGTCCTTGTTGTTTTTGTTTACCTTGATTCCCAACCTGCCATTCATTTCAAAAAGAGCCATCCAAATTCAATTACAAAGAGTGATTGTAGATATTATTCCTTCCAAAGTATACAACAAACAATTGATCAATTTTGTAGATTCATTCATATATGACAATCGAATCGGTTTATTGTCTTTTGGATTGTTGGTGTCCTTGTTTTTCGCCTCCAATGCCATCATGGGATTGGCAAGATCTTTCAATAAGAAAAACTACATCGGATTTGAAAAAAGATTGGGATTGGCGCAAAGATGGGTAGCCATTAAAATTACCGTTTTGATTTTCAGTTTGGTGTTGGGGTATTTTATTTTGCTGATTTCTCAGGGAGCTATTTTGAAACTCATTATCCAGGATAAATGGTGGCGGGATCTCATCTCCAATACTCGATGGATTTTCATCATCATGGTCATCTTCTTTGCCAACGGATTCATTTTTAAATACGTGCCCTCGGTAGAAAAGCGCTGGAAACTCAATTCGCCCGGTACAATTACCACCACCTTTTTAAGCATTATCTCCTCTGTGGGATTCTCCATCTTTGTCACCAATTTCAGTCGCTACAATGTCCTGTATGGCTCCATTGGAACCATTATGATGGTGATGGCGCTGATCTATATCAATGCTTTGGCCATCTTGATTGGCTTTGAGCTGAATGTCAGCATCAATTCGCTGAAAATCATCGCAGAGAACAGAAAGGACTAGTAGTAAGTTATTCCCCCTTGGTTTTACCTCCAGAATAGGCCTTAAAAAGGTACAAACTAGGTTTTGGTCAATCCCCTATTTCAAAGTAATTTTGCCTCCAATATCAGCAAGGCAGTCAACCTGCCCCTGTATTCAAAAGATAAAAACAACCATTATGGCATACGACGTCATTGTATTAGGTAGCGGACCCGGCGGATACCCTGCTGCCATCAGAGCAAGTCAATTAGGCAAAAAAGTAGCAATCGTTGAAAGAGAAAGCCTTGGAGGCATCTGCCTGAATTGGGGCTGTATTCCCACCAAAGCTCTTTTGAAAAGTGCACAGGTATACGAATATGCCAAACATGCCGCTGATTATGGCATCAATATTCAAAATCCCAGCGCCGATTTCGGCGGCGTGGTTAAGCGTAGCCGTGGAGTGGCTGATAAAATGAGCAAGGGCATTCAGTTCTTGATGAAGAAAAACAAGATTGATGTGATCATGGGCAATGGAAAGCTGGTTGCCCCCAACAAGCTGGAAGTAACTGCCGCTGACAATACGAAACAAATAATCGAATCAAAGAACATCATCATTGCAACGGGTGGAAGAGCCAGACAATTGCCTACCATGCCCATTGATGGTAAAAAGATCATTGGATACAGAGAAGCCATGTCATTGCCCACACAGCCCAAAAGCATGATCATTTGCGGAAGTGGCGCAATCGGAAGTGAGTTCGCTTATTTCTATAATAGCATGGGTACTAAAGTAACCATCGTTGAATTTTTGCCGCGCATCGTTCCGGTAGAAGACGAAGACATCAGCAAGGAAATGGAAAAGCAGTTTAAAAAACAAGGCATGACCATTATGACCAGCAGTGAAGTTACCAAGGTGGACACCAGTGGAACCGGTGTAAAAGCTACCGTTAAAACAGCTGCCGGCGAAGTAACATTGGAAGCAGATATTTTATTGAGTGCTGTGGGGGTGGTAGCCAATATTGAAAACATCGGATTGGAATCTTTGGGTGTTAAAACCGACAAAGGCAAAATCATTGTTGACGCCCATCAACAAACCAGCGTAAAAGGGTTGTATGCCATTGGGGATTGCACACCCGGACAAGCCCTGGCACACGTAGCCGCCAAAGAAGGAATCAATGCTGCTGAACATTTAAGCGGCCACCATCCTGAACCTATGGACTACAACAACATTCCCGGATGTACTTATACTTCTCCAGAAATTGCTTCTGTCGGTTATACCGAAAAAGCGGCCAAAGAAGCTGGATATGATATCAAAGTGGGTAAATTCCCCTTCATAGCGAGTGGAAAAGCCGTGGCTGGTGGCACTACTGACGGTTTCATCAAAGTTATTTACGATGCCAAGTATGGCGAATTCTTAGGATGCCATATGATTGGAAACAATGTAACTGAAATGATTGCCGAAGCAGTGGTGGCTAGAAAACTCGAAACCACTGCCCATGAAATTTTAAATGCGGTTCACCCCCATCCTACTATGAGCGAAGGTTTGAAAGAAGCAACGGCCGCCGCTTACGGAGAGGCAATTGATATTTAAACTCTTTTTATTGAAAGATACAGTCCGATTCAACCATCGGACTTTTTTTATGAACCTATAGCAAACCATTGGCAGAAGTAAACATCATATTGCAGATTCTAGAAACATTGGTCAAGGCCAATCCTGAGGGGGTATTCGTAAACAGCTTGTATCAACAATATTGCAACAAAGGCGGACTCAGCAAAAAGCAACTGGAAGGAATGTACGCAAAAGCGGCGAAATCGGGCTTGATTCCTGCAGCCAAATTGGCCACCTTAGAAGCCATAATCAAAAAGAAACCAACCCGGTACAAATCAGAAACCATTAAAATAGCACCCGAGCCTGAAAAAGACGATAGTATAGGAATAGCATTGGAAGCCATTCTTCATCGATTTCCCCAACATAAAATGGGATTGTTTCTTCAATCCAAATACACCCACAACGAACCGCTTTCGGAAGTGGAAAAGGCAGCCATAAAAAGATTGGCCAATATACTGCTCAAATAAATGCTACTATTTATTGCTAAAAACTTTTTGAATCAATGCACTTGCCTGACCAGCAGGATCTTTTCTTATTTTTTTCTCTTCCTGCGCAATGGAATAAAAAATGCCATCCATGGCTTTGGCAGTCACATAGCCTGATAAATCTGTATTGACATTGGACCGGGTCAATTTATTGTAGGCAGAAAAAACATCTTTCCAATGTGAAGTGGCATTGACTTTGGACAATGACTGATCGATGATCGGTTTCATTTTTGCTGTCAAAGGACTGGTCGTGCTTTGTTTCAGATAAGCCGTAGCAGCGGTATCGCCTCCTTTTAATATTTGTATCCCATCAGCAATGGTCATTTGACGAATGGCATCTGCAAAAATAACGCCTACCCCACTGGTGGCATCTTCTGCTGCACGATTCATAGAAAGGATGGCTTTGTCTACCAAGGAGCCCATTCCAAATTTTCGCAAGGTCGACTCGGCTTTTTGGGCTTCTGGCGGCATCAGAATTTTTAAAGCCGCACTTTTAAAAAAACCATCTGCGACACCCAGCTTTTTGACACTGCTGTCTGCTCCCACCTGAAGCGCTTCTTTCAATCCTCCAATAATCTCTTCGTTGGAGAGCTTGGAAGAATTTCCGGAAACGGATTGAACAGCAGTTTTGACTTTATCCAAAACGCCCTGTGCAGGCAGTTCTCGGACAGTGAAGAGCAACATAAAGAACAAAAGGTATTTACTCATATTGGCTTATTGTTCGACAAAAGTAATTCCATCTTTTAGATTTGAACTAATTTTACCATTTTATTAGACAATCCTGCCATTTTCCAGGACGGCAGATGCTTATTTTTGACCCTCGAATCAATACATATGAAAAAACTCTTTGTTATCGGATTAGTCGGACTCTTGGCTTGTAATAACAATACCACTCCTGACAACGACCCAGACCTGCCACCCGTTGCTGCCGGGATTTCCGAACCCCAAAACATCAGCTATACTATTTTGAGCCAACATCCGCATGATACCAGCGCCTATACGCAAGGTTTGGAGCTGCATCAGGGAAAGCTCTATGAAGGAACGGGCGACTATGAAACTTCTTCTTTAAGAATCACTGACTGGAAAACGGGGGCGGTAAATAAACTGCACGCAATGGGTACAGAAGATATTTTTGGAGAAGGTATTACTATTTTTAAGGACAAAATTTACCAGCTGACCTGGCAGAACAATGTGGTGTATCAATACGCCCTACACAACATCGAAAAGCCCTTAAAAACCTTTACATGGCCTTATGAAGGATGGGGCATTACCCATGATAGCAGTAGTATAATTGTAAGCGATGGCTCTGCCAATCTGTATTTTGTAGATCCAGAAACATTCAAAGTAAAAAGCACGATTGCAGTAAGGGACAATTTGGGTAGTGTGAATTATTTGAACGAACTGGAATATGTCAATGGTTTTGTGTATGCGAATGTGTATGAAACAGACTTTATTGTAAAAATAGATCCGGAGAGCGGGCATGTGGTAGGTAAGATCAATTTACCTGGCTTATTACAGGCCAACGAAGTTATCCCCTACCGAACGAATGTCTTGAATGGCATTGCATACGACAGCTCCACCAAGCATTTTTTGATCACCGGAAAAAGATGGCCGAAATTATTTGAGATTCAATTGAATTAAAATCATCTTATTCAATAACAAAAAGGGCTTCCATTTGGAAGCCCTTTTTATCTTATAGATTCAATAGACTATTGAGGAGACAATACCGCACTGATTTTATTCAATGTGCCATTCAAGAAGTTTTGATCGCTGGTTCCATATGGATCAGGCGTCAAAGGTTGGGCATTGATAAAAATATTTGCAGAGGTATTTCTAACATCTTTCACTGTAGCGCTCACCACAATAGGGAAAGGCAATCCAGGAACGGTTCCGAATGTTGCCTTCAATCGCAAACCAGGATGCGTGGGTAAACCTGAATTCAACAAAGTAGGATAAGCAGTCTCGGTAGTAGGAAAGTTATTGGTAAATGCTCTGTGCCCTATACGTGATACACCACAATACCCTTCACATTGGTAGGAGTAATTACTGCAGCCAGTTGAGAACCTACCAAAGGAATAGAACCTGGATCAGACAAAATAGTAGTTCCATAAGTACTAATCAATAAATCAGCCAAGAATGAAGGAACACTATTAGCAATTAGCAACCCTTTGATAAAAGAAGTAAATGCAGTATCAACCGGTGCAAATACAGTAAAATCAGGACCGAATTGACTTAGATACCCTTGCAAGGTTTGACCTGCAGGCGCACCATTGTCTGCTCTTTGAATAGCAGCCTTCAAATAAGTCAAATCACTTTCTGTACTGATTCTATCCCACAAAGTTCTTGAGTTAGGGGTAACTAAAGTTGCGATATGATGAATAACTCCATTTGATGCTAACTCATCCACTCCTGTGATGGGAATGTTGTTCAACCAAGCACCATTTCTGGTAGTAGGATATACATCCAAACGAGCCAATGCACTTACTCCAGGAGCAGGATTAAAGGCAGAAGGATAAAAGAAGTTAGGAAAAGTATTTGGAATACTACTAGACTTGATTACCTGAGGAATGGTATTGTATTGAACAATAGCAGCGGCTTGGTCTACAGAAATATAATTGCTGATGAAACCAGAAAAAGCGGCATCTGGCGCATTCATTGGAACCTGTCCGCCAGAAGCTGCATTGATAAATACCTTCATGCCCATATTGTCAGGCACAAACATGGTGTACAAA
>CANGBQ010000086.1 GCA_947451985.1 Chitinophagaceae bacterium
AGAAAATAAAGTACGGATTAAAACTGTTTATTAATTACGAATATAATATGTATAAACTATACACAACCAATCAATTTATAAATGTGTACAATAAAGTATAATCGTGTTTTACATTTTATTAGTAATACATTAATAAACAATTATATATGATTTCAGTTTGCTAGATGAAACCATGGATTTATTCAAACCTAATGACACATTGTCCCTCCATCTACTATTATTCCTATAATTAGTTTTATTTTGCCAGAATAATTACTATTTATGAAGCATTTGAATTTCAAAGCAGTCCTACCCCATTTGATAGCCGTAGGTGTTTTTTTATTGGTGACGGTTGTTTTTTGCAAGCCTGCCTTAGAGTCAGATACGATTCTTAAACAGGGAGACATTGTGGGTTGGCAAGGAATGAGCCACCAATCGTTGGAATACAAGGAAGCACATGGTCACTTGCCTTTGTGGGTCACCAATATGTTTGGCGGGATGCCAGGATTTCAAATTGCGATGGAAGGAAAATGGTCGCCCCTCTCTGTGATCAACAGTGCGCTGCAATTGTGGCTGCCCCAACCCTTAAACTTTTTCTTTTTGGCCTGTATTTGTTTTTATATACTTTGTTTGTGCCTTCGAATCAATCCTTATGCAGGCATCTTAGGCGCGCTCGGTTTTGCCTATTGCAGCTTCTCTCCCATCATTGTCACAGCCGGCCACAACACTCAAATGCTGGCACTGGCTTATGCCCCTGCGGTGATTGGAGCGGTGGTGCTGGTATTCGACAGGAAATATTTTATTGGTTTTGCACTGAGCACCCTCTTTATCGCCTTGCAAATTGGACAGGCCCATCAGCAAATCAGTTATTATTTGTTTTTGGTATTGATTGCCCTCTCCCTTTCTTATGCTATTTACTTTATTAGAGAAAAAGCGTTCAATCATTTATTGAAGAGTGCAGGAATCCTCCTTGCAGCCGGATTGATTGGAATAGGCGCCAATGCGCTTGTATTGATGACTACTTACGATTATAGCAAAGAATCCAAAAGAGGTGGCCAATTGATTTTGGATGATAAGCAAAACAGCAAAGACGTCATTAAAGATGGAAAGACACAAGGACTGACCAAAGATTATGCATTCATGTGGAGTTATGGCAAAGCAGAGACCTGGAGTTTGCTATTCCCTGGGGTTAAAGGCTACGGCTCCCATCAAGCCGAAAGAGATGGCGAAGCCTATGTATTCCCCACCTTGAACGAGAATAGCCATTTGGCAAAATATATCAGTGAAAATTTACCTCAATTTCCAGCCGATCAATTGTTGAATCAGATGCAGGGTGCTATTTATTGGGGCGATCAGCCCTTTACCAATGGCCCCGTCTATTTAGGCGCAGTGATTTGTTTTTTGTTTTTATTCGGCATGTTCTTTTTAGAGGGCAAACACAAATGGTGGATATTGGGCGCCAGTGCTTTTGCCATATTATTGTCTTGGGGAGAAAACCTTCCTGGTTTGAATTATTGGATGTTTGATCATTTCCCTTTGTATAACAAATTCAGGGTACCCACCATGGCATTGGTCATTCCTCAACTGTTGTTTCCGATCATGGCGGTATTGGTGGTGAACAAGCTCTTGACAGTCGATACAACTGAAGCTTTCAATGCGATGAAGAAGACGCTTTACGTTAGTATAGTTGTATTTGCATTGATTGGCATATTTTACACTAACAATGATTTTGGCAAAGAAAAAATGGACAACCAGATTTTCGAAGGCGTAAAATCATATGTGGGTCAGGTGCCCAATGCGAATGCAACTGAATTGGCTCATGGTTTTGTCAATGCACTCCGACAAGACAGAGCAGGCTTTTTGTTATCTGATATTTACAGATCCTTGATACTGATTTTAATTACGGGCGCTGTGATTTTCCTCTATCTTAAAAAATACATTCGTCAAACCCTTCTGGTGGCATCCCTCACCTTGTTGGCTGCCTTTGATCTATTGCAATTTGGCAGTAAATATTTGAACCAGTATAGTTTCGATAACAAAGAAAGCTATGAGTCCAATGAATTTCCGCTGTCGACAGCCGATAAAATTATTCTGGAAGACAAGGACCCGAATTTTAGGGTATTCAACACCGCTAGTTTGGAAGAATCCAAAACCTCTTATTACCACAAATCCATCGGAGGCTACCATCCGGCCAAGATTGGCATCTATGACGACTTGATTACCTACCAGCTTTCCGGCAGCCCCAATATCTCGGTTGTCAATATGCTGAATGCAAAGTATATCATCCAGTCACAAGAAAACGATAAAATCGCCACTTTAAATCCAGGAGCGCTGGGCAATGTTTGGTTTGTTAAAAAAGTAAATTTTGTAAAAGGAGCGGTAGCAGAAATGAAAGCATTGAATCAATTCAATCCCAAAGACACTGCTTTTGCCGACGAATCATTTAAAACAATGGTTGGCAACTACGAGGCTGCCGATAGTAGTGCTCAAATCAAGATGACGGCTTTTGACAATGATGCCATTGCTTATCAAAGCCGGACCCAAGCCCCGCACATTGCAGTTTTCAGCGAAATTTATTACAAAGACTGGAAAGCTTACATAGACGGCAAACCAGCCCCCTACTTCAAAGCCAATTATGTTTTAAGAGCAATGAATATACCAGCTGGGCAACATGATATTCAATTCAAGTTTGAACCCGCGTCTTTTTACAGAGGCAACACCATCAGTGCCATCAGCAGCTGGTTGGTGATTTTGATTTTATTGGGATTCATTCTGTCCGAATGGAAAAAAAGAAATCAATCTCCCCTTGCCTAAACCAGTCAACATACTCGGACTGATCCCTTACAAGGTCTACCCTGCCCAAATGGGCGGCCAAAAAGCGATTGCGTATTTTTATAAATACCTTTCAGCGGTATTGCCTGTCTCCATTGTGAGTATGCAAGACAATTGGATTCCCGACAGCAATATCAACGAATACATTCCAGCGCTTTCCCAGTCCAGAAGTCGATACATCAATCCTTGGCTGTTTTTTATTCTCAAAAAGAAAATCAAGAAAGGACCCTACTCGCACTTATGCATTGAACATCCTTATTTTGGATGGTTGGCCATTTTACTAAAAAAATATACCGGCATTCAATTGATCATACATTCACATAACATTGAAGCCCTTCGTTTTAAAAGTACTGGAAAATGGTGGTGGCGCTTGCTATGGTGGTACGAAAAAAAGACGCATCAATCAGCTGATGTGAACTTTTTCATTACCGAAGAAGATCGATTCTATGCCATTGAACATTTTCGACTGAATCCTGCTTCTTGTCACACCATCACCTATGGTATTGAACAAAAAAAAGCTCCCAGTGCTCAAGAGAGACAAGCGGCCAGAATGCAATTGTTACAACAATTTCATTTGCCTGCTCAGCACAAATTATTGTTATTTAATGGAACATTGAGCTATCGCCCAAATTTGGATGCGCTGAACACCATCATCGAAAAAATCAATCCATTGCTGATGGCCGCTGCCGATTTTCCCTATACCATTTTGATCTGTGGCGCCCAATTGCCCACTGCATATAATGAATTAATAGAACAGCGAGAACGCAATATACGCTACGCAGGATTTGTGGAAGACATCAACTTGTTCTATAAAGGTGCGGATATTTTTATCAACCCTGTAATGGACGGTGGAGGCATCAAAACCAAATTGGTGGAAGCATTGGCGCACAACCTTACTTGCATCAGCACGGTCAATGGCGCCATTGGCGTTCCGGCATCCATCACCAACGACGCATTACAAATTATTCCCGATAACAACTGGAAGCTGTTTGCAGCAGCCATCGTGAACAATGCGGTGCAAACGCAAGGGGTTGGACAAGCATTTTTCGATCATTTCAATTGGGAAAAAATTGCCCGAAAAGCAGCGGGGATTCTCAATCATCCATCCCATTAAGGCTGCACGGGACGAATCTTCAATATTTGCTCCATAAATGAACGGGTGGTGCTTTCTACGGATGCTACATCTTTGGACTTAATGGGTGAAGCCATCACATGATCTCCTGTATTGGGTAATGGTACAGCCCGCTTCAGGCTTGAAGGCGTTGACAATTGATGGAACATTTCTTTCATCGCACTTACTTTAACTACCGGATCCTGGTGTACCTCATCTTTGTAATAATACAAAAGCAAGGTGGGTTGGTGCACTTTCTCAAAGTTCGATTTGTTCATGGACGTTTCCAGCATCTCTTGCAAATTAACGACTGCCTCTAACCGATAGGGTTTGTTCCAGTATGCTTTGTAAATAGGCCTTTCGTCAGCTGGATCATGGTATTTACCTCCCTTTACCAATCTGGCAATTTGCAAACCCCAGGGATTGTTGAGCAACCAGGCATTTGGATCGTTGATGGCAATGTTGGGAGAATAGAGTACGATGGCGGCCACTTCATTAGGATATGCAGCGGCCAATTGAATAGCCTGTGTAGCGCCGGTACTGGTCCCCATTAAAATCACTTTGTTTCCCAATTGCTTTCCGATGGCCAGCGCATTTTTGGCACTCTCCCAATATTTATCAGCCGTTAGATTGACCAATTGTTCGGTTGTGTCAATGCCGTGTTCGGCCAATCTGGATAAAAATAAATTGCATCCATATCGATGGGCGATGTTTCGATGAACGGGATTGCCTTCTTCCTGCGAAGCAGAAAAACCATGCAAGTACACTATTGAGTAGGCGGTGGGTTGATGAATGGAATCATTGGCCCACAGGATTCTTGCTTCATTGTTGGGCTTCAGGTGATGTTGCTGCTCCTGTTGAGACACAAAAGCATCCAGCAAGGCAGCAGCCGGCACCACAGGAAGGGTTGGATTGTATTCAGGCTTCGCAGGATGTGGACCTAGCAGATAAAAAACCAACAATACACCAACAATCAGCAGTGCCCATTTTATTTTTTGCATAAAAGATATATTTTGTTCAAAGTAATCGATTGAAGCACACTTAAGTTGTAAATTTACCAACAAAAAATTTATCAAAAGCATGGCAACAACCAAACTCACCATCAAAAGCAACGGCGCCATTAAAGTAGAAGGCGATTTTGAAATAGTAGACGCGAACGGAAATGTATTTGATTTAGGCGGAAGAGAAGCCGTTGCATTGTGTCGCTGCGGATTGTCTCAGAACAAACCTTTCTGCGACGGCGCACACAAAGGTCATTTTGAACACGAATCAAAAGCGTTTCAATTACCCACCAAACAATCTTAATCAATGGAATCATTGAATTTGTTCATGGTATTGGTTGGATGCAAACCCAAAGGAAGACATACCGAACAGCACGACGTGTTTTTTACCATTGGTAAAAACCTGAAAGAAATCGTGCCCCAAATCAAATCATTCTGGAAGGACAGTGGCAGCATGCACTTAGATGCTTGGCGAGAAGTAACCCATATCAATGGTTTCCATATTGCTGTTGAACCTAAAAAAAAGAAAGCCGTTTCAAAATCTGAATGGCAATTGTTTTTTATCAACCTAGGTGGATACAAACCAGAAATATTGGAAGAATTCCATTACAAAATGCTGGTGATAGCAAAAACCAAAGCAGAAGCCATTCGAAGCGCAAAAGAAACAGCTTTCTATAAGCATACAGGTTTTAAAGGTGCCGCCTCGCATATAGACGACAAATACGGCATTGACATAGATGATATCTACCAGATAGAAGACATTTTACCCAAAGCCATCAAGAAAGCTTTTGAAATCAATATCCAGCCCCAAGTCACCGATACTCAAGATAAATTACACATTGGCTATACCATGTTGAGTAAAATAAAATAACACCCATGAAAATTCAATGCTGGTCCATAGGCAAAGCCAACGAAAGTTATGTAGACGAAGGCATTCAGCAGTTTACCAAAAGAATACAACATTACTACCCTATTGAATGGAAAATGATTCCATCCCCTAAAAATGCGGGCACCCTTTCTGCCCCAGAGCTAAAACAAAAAGAAGGAGAAATCATTGTGGGTTTATTAAAACCAGAAGATTATCTGGTGTTGCTGGATGAAAGAGGGAAGCAATTCAATAGCGAACAACTTGCATTGTTTATCCAACAAAGAGCCAATGCCAGCGAAAAGAATGTTGTCTTTCTGATTGGCGGAGCTTTTGGAGTGAGTGACGCTGTTGTAAACAGGGCCAATTTTACATGGAGCTTGTCCCCGTTGGTTTTCCCGCATCAATTGGTCAGGCTGCTGCTCGCCGAACAATTATACAGAGCCTGTACCATTATCAGAAACGAAAAATACCATCACACCTAATTTTATTTGTATGCAGCACGCGCCCGTGACCATCATTCTCATTGCCATCAATGTTGTTTTTTCCATGATTGGTTTTTCGAGCAAAGAAATACTTGCCAGGACCATCCTTTGGCCCTATTATATCAAGCGAAAAAACGAGTACCATCGATTCGTCACGTCGGGATTTCTGCATGCAGATTACATGCATTTGTTTTTCAACATGTTCACGCTGTATTTTTTTGGTAGCAATGTCGAATGGGCATTCAATCATTTTCAGTTGGGCGGAACATCGGCTTATGTTGGATTGTATTTGGGCGCCTTGATTGTATCAGATTTGCCCAGTTATTTTAAACACCAGGACAACTTTGGATATCGCGCATTAGGGGCCTCCGGCGCGGTTTCAGCTGTTGTGTTCGCCTCGATTGTATTCAACCCTTGGGGCAGTATATATTTGTACGGCGCCATAAAAATTTCTGCAGCTGTATATGCAGTGTTGTTTATTCTGTATTGTGTTTACATGGGCAAGAAAGGCAATGATCACATCAACCACGATGCGCACTTATGGGGTGCTTTGTTTGGGTTCGTATGTACACTGATATTAGTAGGCATTCATCAGCCCGAACTGTTTCAAGGCATATTGGAAGAACTGAAACGTCCTAGTTTATTTGGAAGGGAGTAGATGAATGGAAAGTACCGTGCCGGTATGTTCAGTGATTTTAAACCGATTGTCTATGCGCTGCCCCACTACCCATAACAATCGATTGGCTGACTCCAACACCCAGGTGTTTTCTTTGGCTGTTAAAGATTGCTTGGCGTCGATTAAAAAGCGACTGATTTTCTTTTTCTTGTTCATGCCCAAGGGATAAAAATAATCTCCCACTTTCCATTTGCGCAACAACAAAGGAAAAACAATGTGCTTTGCATCCAGTTGGATGGAATGCGGATCAACTGAGATCTCGGAAGGCATTTCCTTGGATTGAAAGGTTAATATACCCCGATTGAATGCCACTTTTGCATCGGCCGATTCTATGATAATATTGTCTGCTGATGTAACTGCCAAGGGGGAAACCTCCAGCCATTTTCTGTTTTTGAATATCCGG
>CANGBQ010000087.1 GCA_947451985.1 Chitinophagaceae bacterium
GTGCCTAATGCAATGGATGCATAACAGGCTAATGGAACCCACCACACCATATTCTCTAAACTAAATTGAATTGGATTGTAGGCGATCAATGCAGCCATGATAATCCCCATCACTTTTTGTGCATCATTGCCACCGTGTCCAATGCTAAATGCCGCAGAAGAAACCAGTTGAAGCTTTTTAAACCAAGCATTCGCGCTGTTCGCGTTCAAGCTGCTTAAAAACAATGTAAAGATGGCCATAATGGCTAAAATCCCCGATAACAAAATCCATTTAAAGTTTGCCGCATGAAAAATCACTCTCATTGCATAGCTATCAAAATGTGTTTTAAGCTTCGTTGGATCTGTGATGATATTGTTTTTCAAAAACCAATAAATAAAAACGAATATGATGATGGCGATAATTCTTGGTCTCCAGCCTTTTTTAAAAGAATGAATGAACCATAGTGAAATTACAAATGCCACTACCATGCCAATCATTGGAGCTAACAGAATAAAGGAAATTGTTTTAATAACTGGTTCTGAGTTGATTGATTGCAGGCCGCCAAATGCAATGGCTGCTCCTGAAAAAGCGCCAATCAGTGCATGGGAAGATGAAGAGGGAATACCAAACCACCAGGTGAATAGATTCCAGAAAATAGCCGCAGCCAATCCAGAAAAAATCACAAGTAGCATATTATGTCCATTGACCAAATCAGGTTTGACAGTTTTAGCAATCGTGTTGGCTACGCCGTGATCCTTAAAAATAAAAAAAGCAACAAAGTTGAACAAAGCAGCCCAAACCACTGCTTGGGCAGGGCTAAGCACTTTGGTAGAAACAACAGTAGCAATAGAGTTCGCTGCATCATGAAATCCATTGATGTAGTCGAAAATCAATGCCATTGCGATGATTACAATCAGAAAAGTCATAAAGATGTTTTATAATGCTGCTTTTACGCGTACTTGATAATGATAGATTCAATTACATTGGCAGCATCTTCACACTTATCGGTTACAAGCTCCATTACTTGGTAAATCTCTCTTTTTTTGATTACTTCTTTTGCATCGGATTCTGTGGCAAACAAACGCTCGATACTCATGTCAAAAATATCGTCTCCTTGATTTTCGATGCTGTTGATCGCAACCAGCGCGTCGGTGATTTGACGCATGTTCTTCATGTTCCGAAGTTCTGTCACTGCTTTGTGCACGTGTACACAGCCCAAGGCAATTAAATCGGCCATTTTTTGTATACCAATATCACTGGGATCTACTCTATAGAAATTAATCTTTTTCGCAGAACCATAGATATAATCTGCAATATCATCCAAAGAGGAAGCTAAGTAATGAATGTCTTCTCTGTCAAAAGGCGTTATGAAGTTTTTACCTAGCTCAGTAAAAATCTGATGGGTATAGTCATCATTGACGTGTTCCAGGTCTTCTACTTCTTTGATCAACTTGGCCCTGGTTTCAAAGTCGGGCTCTGCCACCACCTCTTTCAATTTTTGTCCCATTTTGACCAATACCTCAGAAACATTCTCGAACAATTGATAAAACACCCTGTCTTTGGGTAAAAAGATTTTAAGAATCGTATTAAAAGCCATATTGAATAATATTAAGCATCAAAGTTATCATTATAGATCCTTTATTTCACAGACCTTTAATTGGTAATAATTTCTTAACATTAGACGGTATCGCACGTCCATACTGCCTTTCAGGCACTCTTGCCGATGACTTTAGAACTGTATTATTAGAGGCTTCAATACTTGTTAATGTTTTGGTAACAGAGAGTAACAATTAGCTAACTATAATCATCACATCTGTTAACATCATCTCTTTTACTTTGCACTAAAATAATGAAGGTATGAGAAAGGTTATGCTAATTGCTACTTTTTTATTGAGCTTGGGTGTTGCGAATGCACAAAAAGCAAGAATTGAGGGAAAAGTGACAGATGCTAAAACAGGTGCCAAAATTGCTTCTGTTTCTATCCAGGTAGTTGAAACAGCTGCTACTGTTGTAGCAGATATTGATGGCAATTATGCTTTGTTGGTGAGTGCTCCGAATAAATACAGCTTGCGCATTTCTTCAGTGGGATACAAAACAAAACTCATTGAAGATATTGAAGTAGCGGCTTCTCAAGTAGTTTCCATCAACATTGTTTTAGAAGGATCAAATAAAACAGAGACCGCTGTTGAAATCAAATCCTCTGCAAGAAAAGAATCGGTAAATGCCCTTATTTCTCTTCAAAAAAACACTTCGGTGGTAGCGCAAGTAATCAGCGCGGAAGCCATTCGTAGAAGTCCGGATAAAAACACAGGAGAAATTTTGAAAAGAGTACCAGGTACCTCTGTGCAAGAGGGCAAATTCCTGGTGGTTCGCGGCTTGAGTGATCGGTATAACCAAGCCATGCTCAATGGTATTTTGTTAAGTAGTACAGAACCAGACAGAAAAACATTCAGTTTTGATATTTTTCCGGCAGCCATGATTGACAACATTGTCATGAACAAGACATTCGTTCCTGAATTGCCTGGAGAATGGGCAGGCGGATTGGTACAAGTTCAAACCAAGGATGTGCCTGCGGCTTCTTTTTTAAATATTCAATTAGGTACAGGGTTTAATACCAATACGATCGGAAAAGATTTTTTACAATCCAAAGGTGGTAGTTTGGATTGGCTCGGCGTTGATAATGGAACAAGAGCTTTGCCCTCGGACTTGCCCCTTCGGTATGAATTTAGCCAATTGAGTAGTGCAGCCAAAACGGTTTATGGTACTCAATTCAGAAACAACTGGTTGCCGGTGGTAGGCAATGCGCCGTTGAATGCTTCTTTTCAGATCAACGGAGGTGGCAATACAAGAATCTTTGGTAAAAAGATAGCTGGTATTTTCGCCCTTACTTACAACAACTCAAATAAACGGAATGGCTTTGATAATAAATTCATTGCTAATAATGAGGGAGATGTTGAGTTGACATACAACAATAATAAGTACAGCAGAGATGTGTTGGCTGGCGGATTGGCTAATATTACACTTCAATTCAACAACAACAACCGCATCTCATTCAAAAACATCATCAATATCAATTCAAGTGATTATGTAATTGACCGTTATGACGGAAGAGATTACATTATTAGTGGTGGTGGCAATGGAGACCGCATCAAAGCCACTGAAATTGGATTCAAGCAAAATACTTTTTTCAATACGCAAGTAACAGGAGAACACAATATTTCTAAATACAATACCCGACTCAAGTGGTACGGTGGATTCAATATTTTGGATCAATACATTCCTGACCAACGTAGGCTGTTCTATACACAGGATGGCAATGATCCAACGGCGCCTTATTTTGCCTTATTGGGAATGGGTGCAGGACAAAAAAGCGGCAGCATCTTCTACAGCTTTCTAAATGATTACATCTATAATGTTGGCGGCGATGTTACCAAAACTTTCGACTGGAAGGGCAATAAACATACTGTCAAAGCAGGTTATTTGTTTCAAGTAAAAGACAGGTTGTTTGACAGTCGTCCATTCTTTATCAATACCGCCAGCAATGCGATCAAACAAATGGCTGCGGATAGTATTTTCAGCAGCGCGAATTTTGGAACTGGAAATGACAAAGTACAATTTGATGAAATTGGAGGCAATGCTTTCAGATATGTTGCCAATACCATTATGAATGCTGCTTACTTGCAGTTTGACAATCCGTTGGGTGAGAAATTCAGATTGGTTTGGGGTGTTCGTTTTGAAAGCTTTGATCAGTTGGTGGGCAGTGTGAGACAATCGGATCCCAGACATGTAAATACCCTAGTTAAAGATTTTTTACCGGGTCTTAACTTCACGTATAAGCCATCTGCCAATACAAACATACGTTTTGCAGCTAGTCAAACTGTTGTTAGGCCAGAGTTCAGGGAACTGAGTCCATTTGCATTCTATGATTTTGAATTGGGCGCACAAGTGGTGGGCAATAAATCGGCTAAAAGAACTAAAATTACCAATGTCGATTTGAGATACGAATTGTATCCAAGACCAGGAGAATTGTTAACCGTAGGCGCCTTTTTTAAACATTTCGATAGTCCTATTGAATATTATTTCAACAGAACCGGCCCTGGCACCAACACGTTTAATATTCTCAATACAAAAATGGCTACTGCCTTTGGCGGGGAAATAGAATACCGCAAGAAATTGGATTTTTCAAATGTGTTGAAAAATTTCACGGTAACGGGCAACCTTAGCTATATCTACAGCAAAGTAAAAGACAGTACTGAAACCATCAATCGTCCATTACAAGGTCAGAGTCCCTATCTGTTGAATCTAGGATTGCAGTATGATATAGAAAAAATAGGGTTTTCAAGCACCTTGTTGTTTAATCAAATTGGCCGCAGAATTCTGTTTGTAGGAAGTGAAGCCATTTCTGATATCTGGGAAAACCCAAGACCACTATTAGATCTACAGTTGGCCAAGAAGGTGTTGAATAAAAAAGGCGAAATCAAAGTAAATATCAGTGATATTTTGAACTCACCCGGGTACTTCTATCATGATCTTGACAATAATAAAAAATACACCTCAAACTCTAAAGACGTGCTGGCCATCCGTAGAAATTACGGCACTAATGTAACCATCTCTTTTGCTTATTCAATTAAATAATTCAAATCAAATACATATAAAAACTAAAAAACCAAAATAAGAACATGAAACAGATTACCCTCCTTGCCATGGCTGTTCTGATGATCACCAGCAGCTGTCGTAAAATCGAAGTAGATGGAGCGCCCAATAACAGCACTCCTACTGAAAATGTCATCCTCGAAGGAAGAATTAGCGCCAACAGAACTTTGAGTGCTAATTACGTGTATAAATTACGCGGATTGGTGTATGTAACCAATGGTGCTGTATTGACCATTGAGCCCGGCACCAAAATTGTAGGTGAACAAGGCAGAAATGGTGGTTTGATCATCACCAGAAGTTGTAAAATTATTGCCGACGGTACGGTTGACAAACCCATCGTATTTACATCAGAAGCTGCAAATCCCGCTCGTGGAGACTGGGCTGGTTTGGTAATTTTAGGTAACGCGCCTACCAATTCTTCTTTCAATGGGACAGCAGGTTTAGGTGAAATTGAGGGGGGTGTGAATAATAGTGATGGGTTGGGTTTGTATGGCACACCTGCTACACAAGCACAAAATGCAGCAGACAACAGTGGTATTCTTCGTTATGTAAGAATTGAATATGCTGGTTATGCCTTTTTACCTGATAAAGAAATCAATGGATTGACATTGGGTGGTGTGGGCAACCAAACCATTATCGATTACGTACAAGTTTCTTACGCAAACGATGACAGCTTTGAGTGGTTTGGCGGCACCGTGAATTGTAAGCATTTGATTGCATACAAAGGATTGGACGATGATTTCGATACAGACAATGGATTTGCCGGAAAAGTTCAATATGCGATTGGCTTTAGAGACAGTGCTGTAGCTGATATCAGTGGAAGCAACGGATTTGAAAGCGACAACGACGCTGGTGGTAGTGCTTTGACTCCACAAACAGGTGCTACGTTTAGCAATGTTACCTTGGTAGGCCCTCGCGCTACTTTGACCAACGTAGGTAATTCAAATTACAAGAGAGGTATTCATGCTAGAAGAAATTCTGCAATCAGTGTGTTTAATTCTATTGTAATGGGATGGCCTACTGGATGGTTGGTAGATGCCAGTACAGGAACCCCTACTGATTTGAATTTGGTAGGCGGAACGCCGAAGGCAGTTTATGCTAACAACATTATTGCTGGTAACAATACCCAGTTGAACTACACAGTAAGCGGATCAGCGCCTACGGGCTGGGCTGCAGCCGACTTCACTAACTATATCAATAGAGCAGGTGGAGGTAATACACTCTTGACCAATACATCAGACGTTCAGTTGACAGCGCCTTTTAAATATGACAACACAGTTGATTTCAATCCAATTGTAGGATCGCCTGCTCTATCTGGAGCGGACTTTACCAATACCAAACTGACTACTTGGTTTACGCCTACTACCTATCGTGGGGCTTGTGATGGAGCCGATTCATGGTGGTTGGTATGGACCGATTTCAAGTAATGGTTTATTAGTTTGATAAATGAAAAAGAGCAGCTTGTAAAAGCTGCTCTTTTATTTTAATATCTAAAGTTAGGCGATCATTTATTTATTGTGAAAGTGACAATGAAAATCCAAAGGTGGTGCCCACATCAAGTTTGCTTCTTACCTGAATGTTTTGCTGGTGTGCTTCGATGATGTGTTTGCAAATAGCCAATCCCAGTCCGCTGCCGCCCACTTTTCTGCTCCTGGCCTGATCAGTTCTGTAGAACCGCTCAAAAATTCTAATCCGATGCTCTTCAGCAATGCCGCCACCATCATCACTGATTTCTATCAACGCTGTTTTTCCTTCTACTCTATAAAACCCGGCTTCCACGACGCCGTTTTCTTTTCCGTATTTGATGGCATTGTCTACCAAATTGCTCAACACTTGTCGGATTTTATCTTTGTCTGCATGAACCATCAGAGGCGCTTCGCATTCTTTTTTAATGAAACAAGTAATCCCTTTTTCTTTTGCTTTTAATTCAAGGGAATCAAAAACTTCTTTCAATACATCCTGGATCACAAAGTCTTGGTAATGTAATTGCAGGGCGCCACTTTCCAGTCGGGATATTTCATCCAGATCACTGACTAGATTGGTAAGCCGATCAATGTTCCGGGCAGCATTTTGTAAAAACCGCAGGTTCACTTCTTCATTGTTCATGGCACCGTTCAACAGTGTTTCTACATATCCTTGAATGGAGAAAATGGGTGTTTTTAATTCGTGGCTTAGGTTTTGCAAAAACTCTTTTCTAAATACCTCGTTTTGCTGCAACACTTCTATTTCCTTTTTTTGTTGCTCGGCCCAATTTTCTACATCCTGCCGAACTTCATCCATGCTCTTTTGAGGTAAAATGTTTTTATAATAAAACTCTTCTCTTTTGCTGGCTTTTGTTTGAGCGATAAGTTTGTAAATCAGCTTGATTTGCCGATGAATAAAACTTTTAAATGCAAGGGAAATCAATCCATAGCCCATCAAAAAAACAACCACAAAAACTATTACTGCCCACCAGGTAAAAGGCTTTAGCAGCCAAACACAAAGGCCCATGGGCAAAGCGATGATCAATGCCGTCAATGCAGACAATTGTAGCGGGGACAAATTTCTTTTGGATAACATATCAACAAACTTGCGCTGGGTGCAAGCTACGCAATTTAGGCGCTTGGAGACAGGCCCTCTTCTATTTAATTGTTAAGATAACTCA
>CANGBQ010000088.1 GCA_947451985.1 Chitinophagaceae bacterium
GAGTGCTACAATTAATAATTTTGTCTGGGTGGCTTTCACCCGTTGTAATCCTTCGCATGACATCTATGGAGTGGATGCTTTTGTTCAAAATAAACATTGGGGTTGCAGGGGTTCATTGATTATAGATGCCAGGATTAAGCCCCATCATGCACCACCTGTAGAAAAAGATCCAGTCGTAGAGAAAAAAATTGATCGGCTGTTTAGTAAGGGGGGGAGTTTGTACGGAAAGCTTTCTTGATGCTGGATTATTTAACCACTACCTGTTTGATGATTCTTTCTCCCAGGGCTTCATTCACTCTTTCAATGATCACCTCTTTTTGGTATAGCAATTCATTTTTGAGTGGCGCAACAGAGGTGTTGATATACAGCGTCTCGCCAATAATCTTAATGCTGTCGGTGTATTTGGCAATCGTAGTGCCCATGATTGTCTCCCAAACATCTTCAATTTGGGCTGCCTGCACGCCCGTTTTGAGCCGGCTGGTTTTCAGAAACTGCTTCAAAGCATCTTGTAAAGACCATTCTCCCATAGTGGTGTAAAGATAATGAATGATTATAGGAAAGAATAAATGCTATTGCAATTCAATAATTTGGGCGTCGATGTCCAATTGCTCAAAGGCTTGTGTGAGTCTTGAAAGATGGGTGTCGGTAATCAACACCTGTCCATCATTTTTGTTGCAGACCCAATCCAGCAAATTGTTCATTCTTACATCATCCAATTTTTCAAAAACATCATCAAGCAATAGGATAGGGGCAAATCCTTTGTTTTGCTTAATCATTTCATATTCGGCCAATTTCATGGCAAACAACAAGCTTTTGCGCTGGCCTTGAGAGGCAATGTTTTTGAAGGGCTGGCCTTGCATCGTAGCCGTCAAATCGTCTTTATGAATTCCACTGGAAGTCCTTTGAATGGCTCTGTCTTTTCTTCGGTTATTGGATAGTAAAGTATCAATACTTTGGTTATTCAACTCACTCTCATAAGCAATATCCACTTGTTCATGGGTGGAAGTGATGTTTTGATAAAATTGATGAATGATCGGCAGCAATGCTTTGGTGTATTCAACCCTTTTTTCATGAATCATTCGACCCGGAATCTTCAGCTGATCGTCAAAAATATCCAACAGAGAATCGTTTGTATTTCCTGAAACAGCTTCTTGTTTTAAGTGACTGTTTCGCTGTTGCAGAATTTTGTTGTATTTCATCAGATTGGACAAATAGACACTGTCCATTTGACAAATAGTAGTATCAATGTATCTTCTTCTTTTTTCACTGGCGCCAGTAATGATGTCAATGTCGTCGGGTGCAATCATCACAGTGGGTATGAGTCCGATGTGGGCAGCCAATTTTTCGTAAGGCACATCATTTAAAAAGCATTCCTTTTTTTGGGCATTTCGGTGGATACAAACTACATTTTGTTCAACCCCTGAATTGTTGAAATGCGCTTCTATTCTAAAGCCTTCCTGGTTCAATTGTACATTGAGCGCATCGGTTACAGAAAAATAACTTTTGGTGAAACTGCTATAATAAACAGCATCGAGTAAATTGGTTTTCCCTATGCCGTTGAGTCCACAGATACCCACTATTTTTTTATCCAATTGGAACCGACGGATTGAATAATTTTTGAAGTGAGTGAGGATGATTTGATGGAGTCTCAACATGTCAATTGCAAGATACGAACACAGCCCCGATTCATAAACATTAGTTGTGTGGCAAGTCCTTTGCCTAGAGGCTTCGTTTGGTTCAACAAAATTTGAGAAAATGGGTCGAAAATTGTTTATTCTAGGCCTAAAATTTGTCTAATTTATCCTTATCTTTGGCACCTAAATTTTACTGCATTGGCAACGAAGTTTTCTAAAGAAACTTATTTATACTGGTACGAATTGATGCTTCTTTTGCGTCGTTTTGAAGAAAAAACAGGGCAATTGTATGGCATGCAGAAGATTCGTGGATTTTGTCACTTGTATATTGGTCAGGAAGCATTGGCAGCTGGTTGCATGACCGCTACCCATGCCGATGACAAATTCATCACCGCCTACAGGGATCATGGTCTAGCCATTGCAAAAGGCGTTACTGCCAAAAGTTGTATGGCCGAATTATATGGCAAAGCCACCGGTTGTAGCAAAGGGAAGGGGGGCAGTATGCATTTCTTTGGAGTGAAAGAGAATTTTTTTGGCGGACATGGAATCGTGGGCGCTCAGATTGGAACAGGCGCTGGGTTGGCTTTTGCAGAACGTTATCGCGGCACTCAAAATGTAGTCCTTTGTTTTTTTGGTGATGGCGCTGCCCGCCAGGGAATGCTTCACGAAACATTCAATATGGCTATGTTGTGGGATTTGCCGATTGTGTTTATCTGTGAAAACAATCATTACGCAATGGGTACCTCTGTTGCCCGTACCAGCAAAACATTGGACATTTACAAAACTGCTGATGCGTATGAGATGCCTTCCGATACGGTAGATGGTATGAGTCCGGAAGCCGTTCACAATGGTGTATTAAGAGCCGTGAACAGAGCCAGAGAAAAAGGTGGCCCAACCTTATTGGAGATCAAAACATACCGTTACAAAGGTCACAGTATGAGTGATCCTCAAAAATACAGAAGCAAAGAAGAGGTAGAAGAATACAAAGAAAAAGATCCGATTGAACATGTTTTAAAAGTGCTCAAAACCGAATATCAAGTTTCTGATGCCGACATCGAATTGATCAATGAAAGAGTCAAACAAGAAGTTGACGATTCTGTTACATTTGCTGAAGAGAGTCCTTGGCCAGACGACAACGAATTGCTCAAAGACGTTTACGTTCAGGAAGACTATCCATTTATCATGGATTGATTTACACATACATTACCGTTAAACACAAACAAATACAATGTCAGAAAACAAAGAACTCGATACAGTAGCAACAGAACAATCAGTACTTGGTGGTATCCAATCATTTTGGAATCAGCACAGCAAGAAAATCATTTACGCAGGATCTGCTGTCGTCTTATTATTGTTGGGTTGGATTGGCTATCAAAAATTCATTGTGGAGCCGAATGAGCAAAAGGCCAATGAGACTATTTTCTTGGCTGAGAATTTATTCGACAAAATGGCTACCAGTTCTTTTGGAAAAGATTCTGTTAGCATTGCATTGAACGGAGGCTCATTGGATGGTGCCAATGTGGTTGGCTTATTGAAAGTGATCAACAATTATGGAAGTACCAAGGCTGCTAATCGTGCAAGGTATATGGTGGGTGCAAGCTATCTACAAATCAAGCAGTTTGACAAGGCTATTCAATATTTGAAAGAGTTTGATGGGGCAGGAGCCGATCAGGTTCAAAGCAAAGCCTATTTAATGTTGGGTCATGCTTACGCGGAGACAAAACAAACCAGTGAAGCCCTCGACTATTATAAGAAAGCTGCCAGTGTGAATGCCAAAGATGAATCTGTGACACCAGATGCTTTATTTACTGCTGCCCTGTATGCAGCTTCCATTGGCCAATCTAAAGAAGCCATCGAATTGTTTACACAATTGAAAGAAAAATTCGCCACTTACCTATCTGTAACCAACGGAGAAGTAGACAAGCAATTGGCCCGTTTGGGACAGCTTAACTAATATTATTCTAGTGGCAATGTGCTATTGATATTTTTTGAAGGCATCCAAATTCAATGGATGCCTTTGTATTTTTATAAGTATATTTAGATGGCATTGAATTGTACAACAGACCTTTAAACATGAGAGTTCAATTATTTATACCTTGTTTTATCGACCAGCTGTATCCTCAGACAGCATTTAATATGGTGAAGGTATTGGAGAAAGCCACTTGTACAGTTAATTACAATCCCAATCAAACTTGCTGTGGTCAGCCTGCTTACAATGCTGGATTTTGTGATGATGCACGTGCTGTGGCAGCTAAATTCTTACAAGATTTTGAAGGGGCAGATTATATTGTTGCGCCCAGCGCCAGCTGTGTAGGCTTTGTTCGAAACTATTATCCTAAGTTATTTGAAAACAGCGCCGCCCATCATCAAGTAAAAGATTTGAACAGTCGTGTATATGAGTTTACCGAATTTTTGACAGAAGTGTTGAAGATAGAAAATTACGGAGCTGTTCTTCCCGGCAAAGCTACTTACCATGACAGTTGTGCCGCTTTAAGGGAGTGTAAAATCAAAGAATCGCCCAGAAGATTGCTGCGACAAGTAAAGAATCTTGAGTTGGTTGAAATGAATGACACAGAAACCTGTTGTGGATTTGGCGGAACTTTTTCTGTAAAGTATGAGCCCATTTCCATTGCAATGGCCGATCAAAAAATCAATCACGCTTTGGCTACCGGGGCTGATTATTTGGTATCTACGGATATCAGTTGCTTGATGCAGTTACAAGGATACATTGATCAGAAAAAATTACCCATCAAAACCATGCACATCGCTGACGTACTTGCCTCTGGTTGGGAATAATTCATTCAAATAAAAATATTTTATGGCATACTGGCTCGTTAAATCAGAACCTTTTAAATACAGCTGGGATCAGTTTGTGAAAGACAAACAAACTTTTTGGGATGGTGTAAGAAATTATGCTGCCCGGAATAATTTAAAAGCCATGAAAAAGGGAGACGAGGTATTCTTTTATCACAGCAATGAAGGGGTAGAGATTGTGGGTATTGCTAAAGTGGTTAAAGAGCATTACCCAGACCCCACCACCACTGAAATTGCGTGGGTGGTGGTAGATTTAAAGCCTGTTAAAAAATTGAAAAAATCGGTTTCTCTTGCTCAAATTAAAGCGGACAAGAGGCTTGCCAATATGGATTTGATCCGCTTGAGTCGATTGTCTGTTCAATCCGTTAAGGACAAAGAATGGGATGTTGTATTGGAATTGGCCAGCGAACTTTAAGCTATCCTTCCTTCTCTATAAATTGAATACCATGTGGCTTCAAGGCTTCCATGACCGGCTGGTAAATTTCCTTGATGATGGGAATATGGATGCCTGTTAACGAGATTGTTCCATTTAAAATAAGCTTGGCAGCTATCCCCAATGGAAGTCCCACTGTTTTGGCCATAGCGGTATGAATATGGTCTTCTCCTTTAACCACCAGTGAAGATTCGATTCGATGGGGGATACCTTTTAAAGTATATTCTATTTCATGCAGCATCACAATCATATCCTTGTCTCCTGGTTCAAGGACCAGTTTTGATTCCAGCGCAAATTGCAATACATCTGCTGCGCTACAAAGGCCTTTATTGATAAGCGTATGGTCGTCTTCCAATCCCAAATAAACGAGTTGTTGGGAGGGCATGGAGGGCATTGAAAGGCCTAGGCTGGCAAAATGTTTTGTAAAAAATCCTTTCAGTGATAGACCGTTTGTTTCGTACACAGCTGCTTCGTCGGTTAAGTGCAAGGAAACAATTTCTTTCCATCCACTCATGAACGCTGGATCGCGCAAAGTGGTTCGGATGAAAGTATGGGCTGTATCCAGTTGGTATAAATCGATATAGGATAAACTGTTTCGATTGGGATAGTAACTATACGTAGCATGGCTATGGTTGTTGACTTCCACGGCTCGATTGGGATCAAACAGTTCTTCGTAAGCCTCCTTCACCACTTTTCCATTTTGCAGGTATACGGCGCCCGCTTTACCGGCCAGGACAACGTTTCTGGGATTCCAACTGATTTTGTAGTGCCATGGATTGGTATCGCTTTCAGGGGCTACTAAACCACCGCAATGACTTTTGAATGAAGTAACAATGCCCCCGGATGCTTTGATGTCATCAATGATTTGCAGGGCGCTCATATGATCAATACCAGGGTCTAATCCCATTTCACACAAGAACAATAACCCTTTTTCTTTGACTGATTGTTCAAGCCCACGAATGGTGTCATCTGCGTAGGAAGCTGTCAATAAATTTTTGCCACACTCAATACAATCTTTGGCTATTAGTATATGCAGTGCGGGAGGCATCATAGAGATCACAATGTCTGCCGAAGCAATCAGAGCAAGCCGATGGGGCTGATCGGTTATATCCATTCCAATACTTTGGGTATTGAAGTGTTGCTTTGTTTTGGCATCTATCAGCTCTTTGTTGGCATCTGCAATCAATATCCTCCAGTCATTCGTTTCCGATTCTTTAATCAGAAATTCAATCAGTGTAGAAGCGGATTTCCCAGCACCAAACAGTAGAATTTGTTTCAAAAAAATGAATTTGAAGCAAGATAATTTGTTCGATTTGTTTTGCCAAAGAAACCCCCAAAATAAGTAGGCGGAGAGGCCTTCAAAAACTTGTCCACAAATCAACAAATTTGTGCAAAAACAAGCCCTAAAAACCTGCGTTTTTTACATCAAAAACACCCTCAAAGTGTTACATTTGTAACCTATCATTTTATATGGAAAATCAAGAGCAATTTGAGGGTTCAAACCCCAACAACAGAGGTAAAATTATTCCTGTCAACATCGAGGAGCAAATGAAAACATCCTACATCGATTATTCGATGAGTGTGATTGTAGGAAGAGCACTTCCAGATGTTCGAGATGGATTAAAACCCGTTCATCGTCGTGTTTTATTTGGCATGAATGAATTGGGAAACAACAGCAACAAAGCCTATAAGAAATCTGCCCGTATTGTAGGGGAGGTGATGGGTAAATACCATCCGCATGGAGATGCTTCTATTTATGATACGATGGTTCGGATGGCCCAGGATTGGGCGATGCGATACAAAATGATCGATGGACAAGGAAACTTTGGTAGCCAGGATGGAGATCCACCCGCTGCAATGCGTTATACCGAAGTAAGAATGGAGCGTTTTGCCGAAGCGATGATGGAGGATATCGACAAAGAAACAGTTGACTACCAGCTGAACTTTGATGATTCATTAAAAGAACCCACGGTGTTGCCTACCCGTCTTCCTCAATTACTCTTAAATGGAAGCAGTGGAATTGCGGTAGGGATGGCTACGAATATGATGCCCCATAACCTTGTTGAAGTAGTGGACGGCTGTATTGCATACATTGAAAACAATGATATTACACTTGAGGAGCTCATCAAGCATGTAAAAGCGCCCGATTTTCCAACGGGTGGTATCATTTACGGATACGAAGGAGTGAAGTCTGCATTGTTTACTGGAAGAGGCAGGGTAGTACTCAGGGGAAAAACCACGGTAGAGTCCGATGCGCGTGGAAGAGAAAAAATTGTCATCACCGAGATTCCTTATCAGGTAAATAGAGATACACTTACTCAAAAGATCGGAGAGCTTATCAATGACAAAGTGATTGAAGGCATCAGCGATGTCAACAATGAAAGTAACA
>CANGBQ010000089.1 GCA_947451985.1 Chitinophagaceae bacterium
GCTTATTTTGGCGGATGGTACAGTATTGTTTCACTCCTATTATTACCCTTGCTGGCCTGGACATTTGTTCAATACAAACAAGCATTTAAAAATTAATAACTGATGAAAAACAAACCAAACAAAGAGACGCTCGATCAATGGCATAATGATCCTTCCTATTGGAAGTGGGGCGTTTTTTATTGCAACAAGCAAGATCCCAGAATTTTCCCTCCGAAAAGAAATCCAAGCTTGGGTTGGACAATCAATTTCGGAAATACAAAATCGATTCTTGTATTTGTCCTGTTGACGATAGGGCTCATTGCGCTCTCCTGCCTGTTGTCTGAAAGATAGTAGGTAGGGTAGTATCGTTACCAGCCATCACCGTCAAATAAAAAGCCCACTGCATTTGCAATGGGCTTCTACTTATATCTAAATTAAATTTATTTCTCTACCGCACCTTCTACCAACACCGTAGTCTTATTGTTCAACACTTCTACAAATCCACTCTGAATGGTGTATGATGAAGTGCTGTTTTTGTCTTTCAAGATTTTCAATGTCCCGTTTTTTAAAGCGCTAACTAAGGGGGCGTGTTTGTCCAATACTTCAAACAAACCACTGATGCCCGGTAGTTGTACACCGTAAACCTCTCCACTGTAAATCTTTTGTTCGGGTGTAAGTATTTCTAGTTTCATGTTGATTGTTTAAAGGCTGAATGTCTTACGCATTCGCTGCAGCCATCAATTTTTTACCTTTTTCAATAGCGTCTTCCAAAGTACCTACCAAGTTGAATGCTGCTTCTGGGTATTCATCTACTTCACCATCCATAATGGCATTGAAACCACGAATGGTATCTTCAATAGGCACCAACACCCCTTTCAGACCGGTGAACTGTTCTGCCACGAAGAATGGTTGACTCAAGAAACGCTGTACTTTACGTGCTCTTGATACCACCAATTTGTCTTCGTCACTCAATTCATCCAAACCAAGAATAGCGATGATATCTTGTAGTTCTTTATAACGTTGTAAAATCAATTTCACTCTGTTGGCTGTGTTGTAATGTTCTTCGCCCACAATCTGAGGGGTCAAAATTCTTGAAGTGGAATCTAGTGGATCCACCGCAGGATAGATACCCAAATCCGCAATCTTACGACTCAATACCGTTGTGGCATCCAAGTGCGCAAAGGTGGTTGCAGGAGCTGGATCGGTCAAATCATCCGCTGGTACATACACCGCCTGTACCGAAGTGATAGAGCCATTTTTAGTAGAGGTGATACGCTCTTGCATCAATCCCATTTCAGTTGCCAAAGTAGGCTGGTAACCCACCGCACTGGGCATACGACCCAACAAGGCCGATACCTCAGAACCTGCCTGGGTGAAACGGAAGATATTATCTACGAAGAAAAGAATGTCTTTACCCTGTCCGTCACCTTCGCCATCACGGAAATATTCTGCCAAAGTCAAACCACTCAACGCCACGCGCGCACGAGCACCGGGCGGTTCGTTCATCTGACCAAATACGAAAGTTGCTTTGGATTCTTTCAATCCGTCTACATCTACCGAGCTCAAATCCCAACCGCCTTCTTCCATGCTGTGTTTGAATTTTTCGCCATAGTTCATGATGCCCGCTTCAATCATCTCTCTCATCAAATCGTTTCCTTCACGGGTTCTCTCTCCCACACCAGCGAATACAGACAAACCACTATATGCTTTCGCAATATTGTTGATCAATTCTTGAATCAATACCGTTTTTCCTACCCCTGCACCACCAAACAAACCGATTTTACCACCTTTTGCATAAGGCTCAATCAAGTCAATAACTTTGATACCGGTATACAACACTTCAGACGCAGTACTCAAGTCTTCGAACAAGGGTGGTTTGGCATGAATTGCGCGTCCGCCTTCTTTGCTCACCTGAGGCAATCCATCAATGGCGTCGCCGGTAACATTGAACAAACGTCCTTTGATCCCTTCTCCAATAGGCATGGTAATGGGTTTGCCGGTATCTACTACCACTGTTCCACGCACCAATCCTTCTGTTCCGTCCATGGCAATCGTACGAACACTGTCCTCTCCCAAGTGCTGCTGCACTTCAAGCACGAGCGTATCACCATTTTCACGCTTTAATTCAAGCGCGTTTAAGATTTCGGGAAGCTTAGCGTCGCTGTCAAATTGAACGTCTACAACCGCACCGATGATTGACTTTACTTTACCTGTATTGGCCATAAAATGTATTTAAAAATATTATGTAAGTATTTCGGCCGCAAAGGTAAGGATTGGGGCTTGTAATTAAAAATTGAAGGGAAGTTTTTTTGCCTGTTTTTCAGGAAGAGGAAGCCGGAAAAGAATCACTTTCCTCCAGTCCGCGAAGGGACGGCTTTTCGGTTGGCGATATATACGCCGGTCAAGATAATACTCAGGCCTGCAACCTGCCACCATCCTACGTTTTCTCCATCCAATAGACCCCAAAAGATGGCTACAAAAGGGATGCCATAGGTCACCATGGAGGCAAAAACAGCGCCGGCCCTTTTGATGAGCATGTAAAAAATAATAGATGCCACCGCGGTGCCAAAAATGCCTAAAATACTGGCAAATCCAGAAGAAACCCAAAAGCCCCTGTCTGCCATGTTTGCCGAAAAATAGCCTGTGTAGAATAAAACGATGCCGGCAGGGATAGCATTCAATACAAGTGCCCAGGAAGCGATTTGCAGAGAAGGAATGTGATGAAGGTGTCGATTCACCATCTGTACATTCAGTCCATAACAAAAAGTGGCAATCATGACGAACGCAATAGAAATCAGTTGATGCGATTGGGAAAGCTCCGGCTTGCTCACAAACAACAAGGCACTGCCCAAAAAGGCAATCACAATACCCAATACCTGGAGGAGGGAAGTGTGAACCTTAAAAAACAATACCCCCGTAATGATCACAAAAAAGGGCGTCAAAGAATTGAGGGCTCCAGCCATGGAACTGTCAATACCCTCTTCGGCCAAACAAAATAAATACGCTGGCAGCAGGCTGCCCAGAACACCCGACATGAATATATAAAAAAGTCGATCTTTCTGCAGCTGCCTGATGTGCTGAATGGCAATGGGCAAAAGTACTAGCCCAGATGAAATGATGCGAACAGAAGCCACCTGAAATGCAGAGAGGTGCTCCAAACCGGCTTTCATTAAAATAAAACTACTGCCCCATATAAATGAAAGGGCAATAAAAATCGCCCAGTTGACTAACTTATGATTCAATCGTCTATCGTTTTTCAAGGGTAAAATTGGGGGTTTTACAATTAAATAATAATTTTATTTTTTTAACCTTCAAAAAACATCCACCATGGGATTTCTAAAAGAGTTTAAAACCTTTATCATGAGGGGCAACATCATCGATTTGGCCGTTGCCGTTGTTATTGGATCGGCTTTCGGGTCAATTGTCTCTTCTTTAGTTGATGACATTATTACACCATTGCTACTCACGCCTGCGCTGCATACCGCCGGGGTGGATGAAATTGCCAAGTTGCATTGGGATGCAGTAAAATACGGAAGCTTCTTAGCCGCCGTGATTAAATTTTTCACTATTTCTTTGGTGCTATTTGGTGTCATCAAAGGAATGAACGCTGTGATTAAAAAAGAGAAAGAAGAGCCTACTAAGCCCTCTAATACAGATGTTTTATTAACAGAAATCCGTGACCTTTTAAAAAAATAAGATGAAAAAAAACGTTCTGGTATTATTGGCTTTTTTTCTATTAAACCAATCAAAAGCACAGGATGCTGTGGTGAAAGAATTGAAAATTGAGGCGGAGAAAAAAATCGAAAAAGACCCAAAAGATACCACTCAACTGATCTGGAAAAAAGGAGGTCAATTCAACTTTACGGTCAATCAAGGATCCCAAAACAATTGGTCTGCCGGTGGAGACAAATTCTCTTTTTCACTCAATGCATACCTCAATCTTTTTGCGTTTTATAAGAAAGGCCGTCAATCCTGGGACAACTCCTTGGACCTTGGGTATGGAATTGTGCAAACCACCAGTTTGGGCAGAAGAAAATCAAGCGACCGCATTGACCTGACATCCAAATATGGTTACTCTTTGAACAAAAAGATAAACCTGGCAACGCTTTTCAATCTGCGCTCTCAATTTGCCAATGGATACTTTTACTCCAAAACAGCTGCTGGTGCGGACAGTGCCACCCTTAATTCTAAGGGCTTGTGTCCTGCTTATTTTGTGCTTTCCGTGGGGCTTGATTACAAACCAACCAGCAACTTTTCATTGTTCCTTTCTCCTGTAACCGGCAGATGGGTGGTGGTGAACGATCCATCGATCGGGAGTTTTTACGGCGTATTGCCTGGCAAAAAGGTTAAAAACGAATTGGGCGCATTTTTATCTGCCAATTTCAATAAAAAGATTGGGGCCAACCTTACCTACAAAACAAAGCTGGACCTGTTTTCCAACCACAAGAAAGACCCCCAGAATATCGATGTGTTTTGGACCAACGTGATCACCGCAAAAATCACCAAATACATCAATTGCAGTTTGAACGTGGATATGATCTACGACAACGATACCAAGAATGTGGTACCCGAAAAGGGCCCAGCCCCTCAATGGTTACAATTGATCGGCATCGGATTTGCCTACAATTTCAACAAAAAATAAAGGTGGATAATTTTACTTTCCAAGCGCCCCAAAGTCAGTAACTTTGGGGCTTTCTTTTAGATAGCTTAAACACATTACCATTGAGCACCAATTCATCATATCAAATTAAACTTGAAGAGTTTGAAGGTCCTTTTGACTTGTTGTTGTTTTTCATTGAAAGGGACGAGCTGGATATTTACAATATTCCCATCACCAAGATCACCAATGATTTTCTGGAGCACATCCATCAATCCGAAAAACTCAATATCGAACTGAGCAGTGAGTTTATTTTGTTCATCAGCACTTTGATGCGCATCAAGGCCAAAATGCTGTTGCCCAGAAAAGAACTGGATGCGGATGGCAATGAAATCGATCCAAGGATGGAGCTGGTGGATAAAATTCTTGAGTATAAAAAATTCAAAGAAGCTTCGTTGAAGCTCGCTGAATTGGAAGCCACGAGAATGCTGATGATCAAGAGAGGAAACGTACAAAAAGAATTGGCACAGATTGGAGAAGAAGCCGGCGAAGGTACTGAAATCCAAGCTGTCACTCTGTTCAAGCTGATGAAGGCTTTTGAAAAAGTGATTCAAAAAATTCAGGAAAGAAACAACAAGCCTGTTCATACCGTTGTTCAATACAATTATACCATGGAGGAATGTCGAGACTATATGTTAGACATTTCGAAAAGAGAAAAAACACTTTCCTTCGAAAAGATTTTTGAAGTATGTGAAGATAGAATTCACGCTATTTTTCTTTTCTTAAATATGCTGGAACTGGTTCAGCAGAAATACCTTCAAATCATGATTGGCGAGGGCAAGAACAATTTTATTATTGAATACAACGAAGATAGAGAAGAGGAAGTTTACAATCCTTTGACGCCCGACGATTTCAGTCATTTGAATTAACCTGCACACATGAACATTCAGATACAAAGAGCCCATGAGAGAGGCAGCGCCGATTATGGCTGGCTGAAACCGAATTACTACTTCAGTTTTTCCAATTACTATCATCCCCAGAAGATTCATTTCGGCTTGCTGAGGGTACTGAATGATGATTTCATTGCAGGCGGCGGCGCTTTCCCTGCCCATCCGCACGACAATATGGAAATCGTAACCATTCCTTTAACCGGGGCTGTACATCACAAAGACAATACGGGCGGAGAGGGAATCATTCAGGCGGGAGACATTCAAATCATGAGTGCCGGATCGGGCATCGTGCATTCCGAATCCAACGCCTCTGCGACTGAACCACTCACATTGTTTCAAGTTTGGATTTTTCCTAAGCAAAAAAATATTACCCCAAGATATGATCAACGGCATTTTGATATCAAAGACCGATTGAATCAATGGCAAATCGTCGTTTCACCCAAAGAAGAAGACAACGCTTTGTGGATTAACCAAGATGCTCGTTTTGCACTTACAAATCTCTCCGCAGGAAATACCATTGAATATAAAAATGGATTTGATGGAAATGGTGTTTTTTTAGTTGTGATAAGTGGCTCCGTAGAAATTGATGGAACTACTTTAAATAAAAGAGATGCGCTGGGAATTAGCGAAACCAACCAGTTTGCCATTAAAGCCACTACCGATACCGAGCTTTTGGCAATAGAAATTCCGATGACGGTGTAAACAACAACGCCCCTGTTTTTAAAACAGGGGCGTTGAAATATGCATATAGTTTTTGCTTATTCAGCATTCCAACCGACATCCTCAACCAATCAGCTGCTCTACCTTTCCCAATAAAGCCATCTTTCTCAACATGGCGGCTATTCCATGGGCATCCATGCCAATTTCATCGTACAATTGTTTGGGCGTTCCATGTTCTACCAATCTGTCGGGTATGCCCATTATTTTAACGTCGGCTTTATAACCATGTTCGTTCATGAATTCTAAAATAGCAGACCCAAATCCACCAACCACCGTTCCATCTTCTACTGTAATTATTTTATTGTAGTTAGCAAAAACCTCGTGTAACATTTCTTCATCCAATGGTTTTGCAAATCGCATATCATAATGTGCAGGATTAATTCCATCTGCCTTCACATCGCGGATTGCCGCAGCGGCAAAATTCCCAGGATGTCCAAATGAAAGAATGGCAATGTCTTTTCCGTCTTTTAATTTCCTTCCCTTCCCTATTTGAATTTCTTTCATAGGCGTTTTCCAATCTACCATCATGCCTTCTCCTCTGGGATATCTAATAACAAAAGGAAATTCATTGCTATCTAGCTGTGCCGTGTACATCAAATCTCTTAATTCAGATTCGTTCATGGGTGCGCTCACTACCATATTAGGTACACACCTCATATAAGCAATATCATAACAGCCATGGTGCGTAGGGCCATCGTCGCCCACCAACCCCGCTCTATCTAAGCAAAAGATTACCGGTAATTTTTGAATAGCCACATCATGAATCACCATATCATACGCCCGTTGCATAAACGAAGAATAAATATTGCAAAACACCTTTAGTCCTTGTGTAGCCAAGCCTGCGCTCAAA
>CANGBQ010000090.1 GCA_947451985.1 Chitinophagaceae bacterium
AGATTGGTTCCGGTAGCGGTTACACTAAAGGTATTGCTGCTGCCTGCACACACACTCACACTGGCAGGACTCACAGAGATAGCCGGTGCAGCGTTCACAGTGAGGGTAGCGGCATTGGAGGTCACCGTTCCACAAAGCGTGGAGATGATGACACGGTACTGATAATTGTTTTGTGGAGAAGTAGCGCTGTTCACCGTGTAAGTAGCACTGGTTCCAGCTGAAGCCACATTAGACCAGCTAGTGCCACTGTTGGTACTTACTTGCCATTGGTAAGAAACACTTGGAGTAGAAGAGGCACTGGTAAAGGTTGCATTGGCGCCTGCACAAACGGTTTGATTGGTAGGCTGAGTGGTGATAACTGGTGCCGCTCCGGGTTGTATCACAAACAGGATGGTATCCTTTTGTGTAATCGCGCCGGCCACACCGGTTACAATCACAGTGTCGGTGCCGGGTGCCAGGGTATTGGCATTGTTCAAGGTAACAGTGGTGCTGTTACCAGGTGTCAGCGGATTGGTGCCGAAGCTAACCGTGGTACCAGCGATGCTGCTGGTATACGTCAACGTGATGGGGGTATTGAATCCACCCACTGCATTAGATTGCAAAGTAGTAGGTGAGGCAGCCGAACCACAAGTTACATTGACATCGCTCGCGGGCGTGAAAGTGAAACTGCTGGATACAGCGGGTAGAATTACAGTGATAGTATCACTGATGGCTACATTGACATTACTCGAATTGTACAAATTGCTTTGCATTTCTACCACAGCCTGGTTTTTAATAGCGATGTCATCTACATACCATCCTTCCGCATTGGTACCCACATCAGAGGTGAAACGGAATCGCAATAAAATACTTTTGTTGGCATAGGAAGCGAGGTTGACTTTTGTTTTGATGAACTTATTGCCGCTGCTACCAGACCAGGCTCTTCTGCCATTCAACAAAGTGGTGGCATCCATGGTGGCAATGTAACCGCCCGATAAAATCAGCGAGCTGATGTTGGTGGTCCAAGTAGTTCCTCCATCTGAGCTGATATCTAAAACGCCTCCGTCATAGGTACTTTCGGTATTGTACCAATGGCGGAAAGTTAAATTCGGCGGATTGGCTCCCAAACTAATGGGCGTTACCAATGTCAATCTTTCATCAGATTGTACATCCAAATTCTGCGCATAATAAGATTTGTTAGGACTGAAACTTCTGTCGGTTGATACCACCCAGTTGGCTGCTACACCGGCTACATTGTTGACAGCTGTCCATGTAGCAGGAACAGTTGAAGTAGAAACGGTGTCTTCAAACAAAGTCACCGTTGGGAAATAAGCACCATTGTTTACCTGAACGGTAAAAGAATATACCTGACTTTGTCCTGCTGCAATGGTTACCGGAAAACTCACCACTCTATTGGCAGAATTGTAGGTACCACCACTTACGTAAGTGACGTTGGTAGGAAGCGTATCAGTCAACACAAAATTACTGATGCCTGCACAAGATCCGGTCGTTACTTTATTGTAATAAGTTGTGTTTTGTCCTTCAGGAACTTGAATAACACTTTGTGTTACACTCAAAGTAGCTGAACCAGTAGTGAAGTCCGGAACTTGATCAACGTTGTTGGAAGATGATCCCTGAGAAGCAAAAGCGCCCATTCCTCTTCTTCTGAATGCCTCTCTGATAGCGCAACTGTATGCGCCATTATACAACAATTGATCCGCTTGCAGAATCGCATCTCTGCCGTCAATAAACCCTGGACTGCAGGGTTGCAATTTCATTCCCATCGTCACCAATTTCAATGCAATGGTATTGCCACCACCGCCATTTGCGTCATAAATATTTGAATTAATGGTTCCTACCTGATTGATAATATTCCACGTCATGTCCCACAAAGTAGCGCACCATACTTCACCTCGATTGTGTGATTCGGTCATTTGTGTACTGGAGTTGGAATACACCAAGTTGTTTACTGTGAAATCGGTGCAATATTTTTTGGTTCTGATACCTGCGCCAGTAGGCTGCTGTCTAAATACATAAGTACCCACTGGTCTGGGAGAATTGAAGCCAGTATTCAAATTGGAGTTGGCCCAGTCTTGGGTATACATCAGTGCATAGTAATCGCTCCAGCCTTCTCCCATTTGTTCGTCATTGCTCAAGCAACCAGCCAATGCGGGTCCACCTGTTAATCGGTTGCTGATACCATGCGCATACTCATGTGTCACCACCCCATTGTCTGCGTCGCCATCTCTTTGGGGGGTGCCGCTCCACAAAAACATCTGCATTCTACCGCTACTGCCATCTGCAGGAGTAGAGAAATTGGCATTGTTCGTTCCGCTACCATCTTGCGCATCGGCCATCACATGATCACTGCCTGCGCCGCCCCTGCCTTGATTGGATGTCTGAAAATTACCCGCCACCTCATCGAAACCATATTGGTAAGTGATGTCATGAATGATGTTGTTCCAGTAAAACAGATTGGTTATATAGAATTGCTGATTTTGAATGGGAGTTGTTTGTGTGGGCGTTACCGTAAAGCTGGGTGTAAAATCAAAACTCAGCGGTGCTGAAGTGGTGGTAGAGAAAGCCGAATTCCCGGTAGTATTGTCGTTGCCATCTCTGTCTTCCAATGCCCAGACATTGTTGCCTCGTGTGTAGGTATAGTCTGTGGTGCCATTGTTGTGCCAATATAAAGAAGTGGCATTGCCTGGTGCCGCTGTCCATGGGTTGGATACCACAGCTGGGGTACCTCCCGGATGGGTGGGGCTTTCAGCAGGAAAAGGAACAACTCTATAAGAAGCATTGGCAATTAAGCTGGGGCTGGACTGTATTTGTTGATGGCTGTTTCCTTGTGTAAAATCAAATAGATTTTGTCCATATACAGGTGAATGATTCAATCTGTTTGTCGTGAACTCCTCATTGGTTTGCTTCGAAGCGGCAGTCGTTTTGCCAGCTGGATTGTCCCAATTGCAATACACAGTTAAATTATTGACGCCTACTATAGATTGGTCCATGGCATTCACCCGAACCATCCAATAGTCGGAGGAAGTGAGTGGAATGATGTAAATCTCCCATGCCAATACCACCTTCTTGCCATTTTCAATCGGCACCCACATCAAGGTAGCGGTGATGTTTTCTCTAGAAATATCCATATTGTCAAAAGTGACCTTATGTCCGTTCTGCATACTTTCGAGCACCAGGGGGGCTCTTTTGGCTGTCAGTTTGCGATCAGCCAATGCAGCGTATACGGCATCTGTAGGAGATACACTGGGAATACCTTTGTTGCTATTCACGAGTTTTTCAATACCCCTGATTCTCCCGCCTGTATTTGAAAGGGCCTCATTGTTTTTGAACGCCAAGACCTGAATCTGGTTGTATACAGGAATGTCCAAATAAGACTGTTGGAGATATACCAGCTGGGCTCCCGAAGTTTTGTCATAATATGAACTGCTGACAATAATGTTTTTCAAATCCGCTTCAGACAAACCGATTTGGGCATGGTTTTTTGAAACCAATTGCAGGGCCAATCCCTGGTCATCTTTTTGAGCGGCTGCCCATAAAACGCTGATGCAAAATGCAGGAAGAAGTAAAAGTTTTTTCATGTTGTGCTGTATGCTTTTTGGTAAGCAATCTTGGATAGTAGTATACTGTTTTATTAATCTAACACCCCGCCAAGCAAGGGAGGGTTTCAGGGGGTACAAATTACACCTATTTTTCCATTCAAACAGCGGTCAAATAATTTTTAATGAATAATTTAGGACAAAATGAAAAGGGGTCTACTTTTTGCAGCATTGACGGGTTCTTGACGGTTTTTTGAATGGTTTTCCTCCCACCCGCTGCTCCTCCGTTTCGAGGTAAAGTATGGTCCAGGAAGATTTGTCAAAGTTTGCCCATCGGGTGGCCCAAAAAAATAAAGATATTCTTCCTATTTTTTTGCCATTCACATGACCAATCCCTACCTTTGCACCCGATTGCAAATCCATGTGTTGGGCAATAAGAAATGCCGACATGGATATCGTGTTAATCAATCATTTTCAATATAAATGTTATGGTAGAGATTAAACCAGATGAAATTTCGGCGATTCTTCGTCAACAGTTGAGCAGCTTCAATGCTGGAGCAAGTTTGGAGGAAGTAGGTACTGTATTGCAGGTGGGAGATGGTATCGCGCGCGTTTACGGACTCAATAATGTTCGCTCCGGTGAACTGGTAGAATTTGAGAATGGAGTAAAGGCCATTGCACTCAACCTGGAAGAAGACAATGTGGGGGTGGTTTTGATGGGTGACAGCAGCGAAATCAAAGAAGGTGATAAAGTAAAAAGAACAGGTCAGATTGCCTCTATTAAAGTAGGAGATGGCTTGAGTGGCCGTGTGATCAATACCTTGGGTGAGCCCATCGATGGGAAGGGTCCCATCAAAGGGGAATTGTATGAAATGCCTTTGGAGCGTAAAGCCCCCGGGGTAATTTTCAGAGAGCCTGTGAAGGAACCTCTTCAAACTGGAATCAAAGCGATTGACGCCATGATCCCTATTGGTCGCGGTCAGCGTGAATTGATTATTGGAGACCGTCAAACGGGTAAAACTGCTATTGCAGTGGACACCATCATCAATCAAAAAGAATTCTTCGAAGCAGGTAAACCTGTTTATTGTATATATGTAGCCATTGGACAAAAAGCGTCTACCATTGCGGGCATCATGAAGACATTGGAAGAATATGGTGCTATGGCCTACACGACCATTGTAGCTGCTTCTGCTTCTGATCCTGCTCCATTACAGTTCTACGCTCCATTTGCGGGCGCAGCCATTGGAGAATTTTTCCGCGATACCGGTAGACCCGCTTTGATTATCTATGATGATTTGTCTAAGCAAGCGGTGGCTTACCGTGAAGTGTCTTTGTTGCTTCGTCGTCCACCTGGTCGTGAAGCCTATCCTGGAGACGTATTCTATTTGCACAGTCGCTTATTAGAAAGAGCTGCCAAAGTAGTTTCCAAAGACGAAATTGCTCGTCAGATGAATGACTTGCCCGAATCCATCAAGCACTTGGTAAAAGGAGGAGGCTCTTTAACCGCCTTGCCTATTATTGAAACGCAGGCTGGTGACGTATCTGCATACATTCCTACCAACGTAATCTCCATCACCGATGGGCAGATTTTCTTGGAAGGTAACCTCTTCAATGCGGGTATTCGTCCTGCTATCAACGTGGGTATCTCTGTAAGTCGTGTGGGCGGTAATGCACAGATCAAGTCGATGAAAAAAGTGGCTGGTACCCTTAAGTTGGACCAGGCATTGTACCGCGAATTGGAAGCCTTCTCTAAATTTGGTGGAGACTTGGATGCCGCTACCAAAAATGTAATTGATAAGGGAGCCCGCAACGTGGAAATCTTGAAACAGGCTCAATACTCTCCTTTTACAGTAGAGAAGCAGGTAGCCATGATTTACCTTGGTACACAAGGTTTGTTGAAGAATGTGGCTGTTAAGAATGTGAAAGCATTTGAAGAGCACTTCCTAATGGAAATGGAAAACAAACACGCGGATATCTTGGCTGAATTTAAGAAAGGTAATTTGCCCGAGGATGGACTAAAGAAAATGACAGAGTTGGCGAATAATCTATCTGCTCAGTACAAATAATTTCAACTCTTTTTTAATACAAGAGCAAACTTTGTTTGCTCTTTTTTTTGTCCGGACTGTTCGTTGTATTGCTATTTTGTCAGTATTTCACAAAGGAATGGTTTTTGCGAATCTATTTTCAAATTCGAACATATGACAATGGGTATCATTTTTATTTCCGTCGTTTTTATGCTCATCGGCATGGCGGTCCAGAGCCGGCTCAAACACAAATTTGCGGAATATGGCAAAATGTCAACCACCAGCAATTTGAGCGGCCAGGAAATTGCGATGAAAATGTTGAAGGAGAACGGCATCTACGATGTTGCTGTTACTTCTGTAGAAGGCAGTTTGACCGATCATTACAATCCCCTTACCAAAACCGTCAACTTAAGTGCAGAGGTATTTCAGGGAAGAAGCATTGCCGCGGCTGCAGTCGCTGCACATGAGTGCGGTCATGCGGTACAACATGCGACAGCATACTCCATGCTCATGCTTAGAAGTAAAATTGTACCTGCGGTTCAAGTTAGCAGTACCTTGTCTCAATGGGTGATCATGGCCGGTCTTGGATTTATGGGTTTTGGCGGCGGTAATCCAACTATTTTACTGATTGGCATCGTATTGTTTGCTGTGACGACCTTATTTTCCCTCATTACTTTGCCGGTAGAATTTGATGCCTCTGCCCGAGCGTTGACTTGGTTGTCCACAGCCAACATAACGACTCCATCGGAGAAGGAAAAAGCCCAAGATGCACTCAAATGGGCTGCCTTGACATACGTGGTTGCTGCGCTGGCTTCTATTGCAATGCTGGTTCAATACATCCTGATTTACCAAAGCAGAAGCAGGGATTAAAGCAGCTGCATTCATGTAAATTAAACATAGGCAACTATCAATCGAATCGTTAACTTTATGCGCAAGTACAACCTTGCTTCAACCATCAAACAACATATATGAGTTTAGGAAAAGAGTTTGAAAAATATGCCATTAAGCACAAGGGAATCAGCAGCAATACTTTGCATGGTTATCTTCAACACAATATCACCAATCTTACTCCCAATATCATTGAGGAGCGCCCAATGAATATTGCGGTGATGGATGTGTATAGCAGGTTGATGATGGATCGAATCATTTTTTTGGGCTATCCCATCAACGACGAAGTAGCCAATATTGTAACCGCTCAATTGCTTTTTTTGGAAAGTACCGACCGAACAAGAGACATTCAAATGTACATCAATAGTCCCGGCGGCAGTGTATATGCGGGTTTGGGCATGTATGACACCATGCAATTTATCACGCCTGATATTGCTACCATTTGTACAGGAATGGCTGCAAGCATGGGTGCTGTATTGATGTGTGCTGGAGCCAAGGGAAAACGAACCGCTTTGAAACACAGTCGCATCATGATGCACCAGCCTAGTGCAGGGGCAGGTGGACAGGCAACTGA
>CANGBQ010000091.1 GCA_947451985.1 Chitinophagaceae bacterium
ACCGATTCATTGATTCAACACCATTACACCATTGAAAATTTGACAGAGGGGAAGCGGCTCAACAAACAGGTATTGTGTGAAGCCTTTGGGTTGGACCCTCAACTGCCCCTGTTTATTTTTATTGGAAGACTCGTGGCAGAAAAAGCGGCTGATTTATTACCTGAAGCCATCACCCAAGCGCTGGAGCGTTCTCATTTTGGGTTCAGTTGTTTGGTATTGGGTAATGGAGACCCTGCTATTGAAGAGGCACTGCAACAAATACACAAGAAGTGTTTTGGGTATTACCATTCGCAAATTCAGTACAATGAAACACTCAGTCATGAAATGTATGCGGGCGCAGACTTTTTATTGATGCCCAGCAGGGTAGAGCCCTGTGGCTTGAATCAATTGTACGCGATTCGATATGGTACGATTCCGGTTGTCAGAAGAACTGGAGGTCTCAATGATACGGTCGTTGATTTTGAGGATCCATCCGGATATGGCATTTGTTTTCAGCAGGCATTTGTTGAAGATATTGTCCAGTCTATACAAAGAGGCATTGCGCTGTACAGAAATGCATCCAAAGTAGATGCATTGAGAAAGCAAATGATGAACATCAATAATAGTTGGGAAAAAAGCGCCAGCGATTATATTCACTTGTATCAATCTGCATCATTCAATTAAATATTTCAGGTATGATTAGCAAAAAAGTTGTGGCCGTTATTTTGGGAGGTGGTGCGGGCACCCGATTGTTTCCTTTGACTGCTACCCGCAGCAAGCCGGCTGTGCCCATCGCGGGCAAATATCGATTGGTGGATATTCCTATTTCCAATTGCATCAACAGCAGCATCAATCGGATGTTTGTGTTGACTCAATACAATTCCGCTTCTTTGAACAAGCATATTAAAAATACCTATCAGTTCAGTGGGTTTAGCAGTGGTTTTGTGGATATACTTGCGGCCGAACAAACGCCCGATAGCCCGGGTTGGTTCCAGGGAACCGCCGATGCGGTGAGGCAATCCTTAAAACACATTGAAAAAAATGATTTTGAATATGTGTTGATCTTAAGCGGTGACCAGTTGTATCAGATGGATTTTGCCGATATGTTCAATCATCATCAGCAAGCCGGTGCCGACATTACCATTGCCACCATTCCTGTGGGTGAACGAGAAGCTCCTGAATTTGGAATCCTCAAGTCCAACCCCGAACAATTGATTACTTCGTTTATAGAAAAGCCTTCCAAAGATTTACTGCCTCAGTGGACAAGTGATACCGGATCGACTATGGCTCAACAGGGTAGAAATTATTTGGCATCGATGGGGATTTATATATTCAATCGAAAAGTGCTGTTTGATTTATTGGAAACTGAAAAAAGGAATGCCACAGATTTCGGAAAAGAAATCATACCTGATTCCATCAATCATTATAAAGTAAGCAGCTTCCAGTATGAAGGATATTGGACAGATATTGGGAATATTTATTCCTTTTTTGAAGCCAATCTTTCCTTGACCCTAGACATACCTCCTTTCAATTTATTTGACAATGACAAAATGGTGTACAGTCGGGCAAGGATGCTGCCACCGGCTAAAATCAGCGGTAGTACTATTGACCAAACGATTATTGCAGAAGGGTCTATCATCCACGCCGCCCATATTTCAAATTCGGTGATTGGCATTAGGAGTAGAATAGGGCAGGGCAGCAACATCACCAGTTGTTATATCATGGGAAATGATTTTTATGAAACCATTGATGAAATTGCAGCCAATCAATCCAAGGGTATTCCTAAGATTGGCATTGGAGACCATTGTTCTCTTAAAAACGTAATAGCGGATAAAGATTGCAGAATCGGCAATCATGTGGTGATTGAGGGAGGATCGCATTTGGCGGACACAGATCATCCGTTGTATGCGATCAAAGACGGGATTGTGGTGGTAAAAAAGGGAGCCGTCATCAATGACGGATTTGAATTGAGGTAAAGAAGCTTGATTTCTTTTTTACAACATTACATTCCATATCAGTTGATCTAGCCATTTATTGGAATCTGGATCGTCCCCATTCATCCAGCCCTTTGTTTTTTCTATAATCGTGCTGTGGGCCTTTTTAGTATCAAACACATTCTTGCCGGCAATGGGTTCTACAATTTCAGCTTGTTGCTCGTTTTTCACAATTTTAGTAGCCATCCAAGAAGTGTACAAACGGGGGATGGTCATACCCAAAATAGTGCCGGGCAGTCCATTAACAGTGCAAGGGCCTCCTGGAATGGTAATTTCATCGGTGTAAAAAGCAAATACATAAATACTGTCCATTAGAATACCGGTTGCTTTTCTGCAATTGAATCCTGCAATGATTCGGCTTTCGTTGCTTAGTCTCCATTTTATTTTGGCAATGGAATCTTTGATATTAAATGCGCTTCCAAATACATCTTTTTGCATATTGAACTGGCCTGTTTCAAAATCGGAGTACCAATATGATTTTTCATCACTTTGTCTGAAAAACTCTGGGAGAAGTTCTTTGCTTTCCCAATGATCAAATTTATAAAGGCTCTTATTATTGGAAAAGGTATAGCTGTAGTAGGCCGTTTTATAATTGGGAAGCTTTCCTTGCATCATTTGGGCCCAGGAAGAATTGCCAAGGGTTTTCTTAATGTTGGTTTTTACTTCGTATTCAATGGTTCCTTTGTTGATGAATTGCTGTGCTTGGGTAGTTGACAAAGTCAACGTACAGCATGCTATCAAAATCAAATATTTCATATAATTTTTTTAAGGTTTTGCAGGAGCGGCTGATTTGTTTTTGAAATCCCAGGAAAATCCAATCATGAAGTATCTTTTCAACCGCTGATTTCTTTCTTCAGTGAAGGTGTTGCCATAATAATTACGGTCAATGCCTATATTTTGATTGAGTAAATCCCTGACTTTGCCAAAAACAGTGAATTCGTTGTTTCTGAATGTTTTTTGCAGTTGGATGTTCCAGATATGGGTGTGCAAGTCACGGGTTTCGGAATATATTTTCTCTCTGGTGTAAAACTGGTATTCGTTGATGATTGACCATGTCTTTTTATAGTAAATCGTTGCATTGAAGGTCAACTGGTTGCTTTTAAACTGATTGACTGCATTGGTTTGTGCATTTGTATTGGTATTGAAGCTGAAGCCATTGCTGATGCTGAAATCATATTTGTTTTCTTTCGACTTAGACAAGTCAACATTAATTCCGGTGCTGAGACTTTTGGAATAGCTCCTTTGACTGTTGATGAAATCGGCAAATCTAGATAAGTTGCCAAAAAAGTTAAAATTGGTTCTGAGATCCAGTTTTTTCAATTTAAAGCCCAATCCAGACCAGAAATTTGCAGAGATGTTTCCATTGGTATTGATGGGTTGTGTGATGGTGGTTCCGGTAATGGAATTGATGATTCGATTGTTGGTAATAGAATTTTCGGTGAAGGTGATATTAAAGGATTGATAATTCCATTGGTCTTTTAAGAAATTATATCCATTGTGGGTGATATTAAAATTGTTAGAAAAAGAGGGCTTCAAGTCTGGATTACCGATGTATTGATCAAAGATATTGTTGTTGTTTCTCAGTGGCTGAAGCTGATTAATGGATGGTTGTGAGTTGTAGCCATTGTATTTGACTCTAAGGGCATGGTTGCTTTTGTAATTGTACACGAAACTTGCGGACGGGAAAAGGTTGGTGTAATTTCTGTTGTAATTGTTGTTGTAAGTTCTGTCTAAGAAATTGAATTGCGTGATACCCACCCCGGTTCCAATATTGAATTTGTATTTTTTATATGCATAACTGAATCGGGTTGATGGTGTTTGAACAACAATTTTTTGCTTGAAATCATTGGTCAATGAATCCACCAGGTCAGTGTACTGATTGTTTCCGGGTGATTGAATGTAGGTTCGCTGGTTGTTGATGCCACCATTCAATGACAGTTCATAGGCGAGCTCCATCGACCAGTTTTTATTCAAAGGTTCTGAGTAGCTGATTTTGGTGGCTATTTTATTGCTGTTTTTGTCTGATTGGGTAAGTTGGTCTACAAAAACATTCATCGGTGAGCCAAAGTCATAGATCGTATTGCTGGATTGAAGAAATTGATCTCCATTGGTGTCTATATTGCTCCAGTCTGCATTGAGCGAAAGCGTTCTGCGCGTTTTCTTGAAACGATGCTTGAATATCATATTGCCTGAAAAAGCATTCTTTTCGTTGGATATGTTAGAATTTCTCGAACTGCTGTTTTTCAGGTTCATCGATTCTCCGGTAGTGGTGGCATTGGTTTCTTCAGAACTCTTGGTGTTGTAATAATTTTCCTTGATGGTTAATTTAATGCTGTTGCTGGTGTCGGCAAGTAGTTCGTAAATGAGTGTATTCTTGATATTGTATCGATTCACAGCGGAAACAGTTTGGTTGTTTTCATTAAGCGTGGAGTCGCCCAATTGAGTTTTAATGAATTGTTGTTTCTGGTTGGTGTAATCCTGCAGATTGTATTTAGGAGAATAATTGAATCGATGTTGGTCATTCCATTTGTTGCTGTATTGAACACCTGCATTGATATTCCTGATAAAACCATTTTCGGTATTGATGTTTATTTCATCGTCGTTGTTGGTGTTTTGAAAACTGGTGGCGAAGATGCCGTCTTCATCCATCATTTCGAAATTATTGCCATCGTTTGCACCGTATTTCTCGCTGTCCTGCCAACTTAGTCCATCCTGTCCGGTATTGCCATTTAAAACGAATGCTGATAGTTTTCGCTTGCCTTTGAAAGAACCAAAAAGCAAATTGTTGTTGAATCGGTTGGAGATGTCTTTTCCGGTTCCTCCAGCGGTGCTGATTTTTCCAAAATATCCTTTCTTTCGATCTTCTTTCAGTTTTAGATTGATTGTTTTTTTGCTGTTCCCATCATCTATGCCAGTAAAAGCCGCTTGGTCACTTTTTTTATCAAACACTTGCACTTCCTTCACGGCATCTGCTCGAAGATTCTTGACAGCCATTCCAGGATCATCTCCAAAAAATTCGTCACCGTCTACCAATACTTTCTCCACTTTTTCGCCCATGGCTTTGATGGTGCCATTTTTGTCCACCTGAATGCCGGGAAGTTTTTTAAGCAATTCCTCTACATTGGCATTGGCACTGACTTTAAAACTGTCTGCTGTATAAATGGTGGTGTCTCCTTTGATTCGAATGGCGCCCCCCGTCTTGATCACTACAGCCTCTAACAATTTGCTCTTTGAGGTCAATGAGATGGATGGGATGGTCTGAACAGCGTCTTTTATCACAATATCATCTACAAAATCACCAAACTCAGGATGCATCACCATCAATATACCATTGCCAGCAGGGATGTTGGGAAGGGTAAAAGAGCCGTCTGCTTTGGAACGGGTAAAGGATTGCAAAACTGAATCTTTTGCTGACAAAACAAGTACCACCGCATTTTTAACAGGTGTATGGGCTGAACTGTCGCTCAGCTGACCTTTCAGGGTTGATTGTTGGGACCATCCAGCCAAACAGATGAATTGCACCGCAATTGTCCAACCGAGGTATTTCTTACAGAATAGAAGTCTACGCATTATATAATGAGCTTAAATTGATACATTTACATTAGGCCAGCCAACAGCAAAACAACGGATTACACCGAAAGTTCAGGCTATTTTTTATACAAACGGCAGCAATACTATTACAATGGCATATGAGCAGGAACATTTTGTGGACAGCACCCAATCTGTTTGGAATTATTCCCTTTTTTCGGAAAAGGATATTCAACTGTTCCAAAGCGGGGATTTAAAAAATGCCTATGACGTTTTTGGAAGTCATTGGCGAAAAGTGCTGCATGCTGAGGGTTATTATTTTTCGGTATGGGCACCCAATGCCACGAAAGTATCGGTTGTAGGTTCTTTCAACGATTGGGACGAAACCAAACACATTCTTTTTGTTCGGCTTGATCATTCAGGAATTTGGGAAGGATTTGTCCCCAATATCCCAAAGGGAAGCTTGTACAAATTTCATATTATCAACCAGCAAGGGGGCGCTACCTTGAAAGCAGATCCATACGCCTTCTTTGCAGAAAAGAGACCGGCTACAGCTTCTGTCACATGGGATTTGGCCTACAAATGGAAGGATACAAAATGGATGAAGAAGCGTGCAGCCAACAATGCCCTCAATGCTCCATGGAATGTATATGAACTGCACTTGGCCAGTTGGATGCGGCCGCATAAAAATGATGAGAGCAGTTTCAATTCTTATGCTCAAATTACCGAACGGCTGGTGCCCTATGTGGTAGAGATGGGATTTACCCATGTAGAACTCATGCCGGTCATGGAACATCCACTAGATGGAAGTTGGGGGTATCAATGCACAGGATATTTTGCGGCCACTTCCAGGTTTGGAACACCCCAAGACTTGATGCAAATGATTGACGCTTTTCACCAACATGACATTGGTGTTATTTTGGATTGGGTCCCTTCGCATTTTCCTGCAGATGCACATGGATTGTACCTGTTTGATGGCATGCATACCTATGAATATGCTGACAGAAGAAAAGGTTTTCATCCCGACTGGAACAGCTATATTTTCAATTACAAAAGAGGCGAAGTACAATCTTTTTTGTTGAGCAGCGCTCATTTTTGGTTGCAACAATACCATGCAGATGGATTGCGCGTGGATGCCGTGAATTCCATCATTCGACTGGATTTTTCCAGAAAGCCCGGAGAGTGGGAGCCCAACGAAAAAGGCACCAATGAGAACTTGGAGGCAATTGCTTTTTTGAAAAAAATGAACCAAGTGCTTTATCAGGATTTTGAAGGCATACAAGTGATTGCCGAAGAGGCATCCGATTGGCCTAAAATTACCCACACGGTGCAGGAGGGAGGTTTCGGATTTGGAATGAAATGGATGATGGGATGGATGCATGATACGTTTAGATATTTTAAAATTCCCCATGTTCAT
>CANGBQ010000092.1 GCA_947451985.1 Chitinophagaceae bacterium
CCATTCAAGGTGCTGCCCAAACCGACAGTGTGGCCACCTCAATGGAGGATACTGCCATTGTATCGGGTACTGCCACCGGAAAGGTATTGTATGGAGTGGCCAGTTATTATGCCAACAAGTTTGAAGGAAGAAAAACGGCCAATGGTGACATATTTCGTCAAAACAAACTGACGGCTGCTTGTAATGTATTGCCACTCGGCACCTGGATTAGGGTGACCAATCTGAGAAATGGCCGCAGCGTCGTGGTTAAAACAAATGACCGGCTGCATCATCGGGTGAAAAGACTGGTAGACCTCACGCGCTCAGCTGCTCAAAAACTTCATTTTATTGATGGAGGACTTGTGAAAGTAAAAGTAGAAGTCATTCGGCGTCCCAAAGCCAAACGATAAGTTTTCCTGGGTTTCTTACTTGTATTCGTATTCAATTCGTCCCAGCAAGACATGGTCTTTTGAAAAGAGGCGCTCTTCGACACGCAAATCTTTTTCGTAGCGGTATTTCCAGATAGTATAATTGTTATCGCCTTCCTCTGTAGTGGTCATTTGACTGATTTGTCCATTGTCGCCGTATTCAAACAGATAATCCGCGATTAATTTCTGCTTGTACTCATTGGTGTGTACAATATCTGTCAATCGATGTTCGGCATCGTAATAGTAATAGTATTTGGCGCCTGTTTTGGTGTCTTTCTCAATGGCGATTTGGCGGTTTTCATCCAATGAAAATAAAATCACGGTACTGTCTTTGCCGTTGCGCACCCGTATCATTTTGAGGGGCAAGCTGTCTCGTTGATATACATACAGGTGTTCTTCCGTGATGCTGTTCACGTAATCATCATCCACTGAATTCGATTGAGAAACAATCTTGATCAACCGACCTGCTGGGTCGTATTGATAAGAAATGTGGCTAGAGGCAATTCGGGCACTGTCATGCGTTTTGACGAGCCTTCCCTGGCCATCAAAAAAGGATTGCATCGTGGAAGAACCATTCAAGCTGGTTTTGGTATAGAGGGTAGCTGAGGTGTAATCCTTGGTTATCTTTTTTTGGCAAAAGAAATCTTCGGTGGCTTGTCCATCACTTTCAAAACTATTGATATTGATCAAACGAATGCTTGCCGCTTTGTAGGCTGCCATGTCCATTCGAGCTTGTCTGCTGCTGATCAGGTCCTTGTAATAATATTGTGCAGTAACGGTTTGTTGCAGTGCTATAAAAAATAAAAAGGCAGATAGTGCTTTCTTCATGGGATGATAATTAATATTTCTTGCCTACAAAGGTAGTTTGTTGGGAATGTCTTTCAAACTTGCGGACAAACTTTATTATTTTTAACCTTTCCGGCCAATGTTGGCTTTTGATTCGAACAATTAAATAAACACAATGGAAAATACGGCAACCGCTTTCATGCGCCTGGTGACCATCATGGATGAATTAAGGGAGAAATGCCCCTGGGATAAAAAGCAAACCATCGAAAGCCTTCGACACTTAACCATCGAAGAAACTTACGAATTGACCGATGCGATTTCTGCAAATGACTGGAACGGCATCAAAGAAGAACTGGGCGATTTGTTGTTGCACATTGTCTTTTATGCTAAAATCGGTAATGAAAAAAATGAATTCACCCTGCAAGAAGTCATCAATGGCGTTTGTGAAAAATTAATCGTTCGTCATCCGCATGTGTATGGAGACGTAACCGTTTCTGGGGAAGAGGAAGTGAAACAAAATTGGGAAAAAATAAAACTGAAAGAAGGGAAGAAGTCTGTGTTGGGCGGTGTGCCCAAGTCATTGCCCTCGATGGTAAAAGCCATCAGGCTGCAGGAAAAATCCAAGCAGGTGGGCTTTGAATGGGAGCATGCGTCTCAAGTATGGAACAAAGTGGAAGAGGAAATCAAGGAGTTACAGGAAGCTGTTTCGACAGGACAGGTATCGGATATGGAAGACGAATTGGGAGACGTTTTCTTTTCGTTGGTGAATTATGCGCGCTTTTTGGAAATAGATGCGGAGCATGCGTTGGAAAAAACCAATAAGAAATTCATCCATCGATTTACGGAAATGGAAAAGGAAGCCACAGCACAACAAAAATTTTTGCAAGACATGACGCTTGAAGAAATGGATGCATTGTGGAACCAGATTAAAGCAAAGCTAGCTTCCGGCCTGTAAACTATTTCTTTTTACGGGCGATCAATGCTTCAAATGCTGCCAAGGGAAAACTGCTCAGGTTTTGGTTTTTGGTCACGCCTGCCTTCTGAGCCACTTTGATTCCATATTGTATGTCGTCCATGCCCTCAATAGAATGGGCGACAGGGTTGATTGAAATCAAAACATTTTGTTTCAGGGCATATTCTATGTGCCGCCAATCCATGTCCAGTCGATTAGGGTTGGCATTGAGTTCCATGACCACCTGGTGTTGGGCGCAGGCATCAATCAAGGTTTTGTGGTTGACAGGATACCCGGGTCTGCTCAACAGAAGCCGTCCTGTTGGATGCCCCAAGATGGTAGTATATGGGTTTTCAATCGCTTTCATTAGTCGCATCATGGCCTTTTCTTCAGTCATTTTCAGGTTGCTGTGGACGGAGGCTATGACCAAGTCGAATTCGGCAAGCACATCATCTGTATAATCCAGGCTTCCATCATTTAAGATGTCCGCTTCAATGCTCTTGAATATTCGGAAAGGGGCTAATTGGGCATTCAGGGCATCTATTTGCTGGTGTTGGGCTCGAATGCGTTCCACCGAAAGCCCTTGTGCATAAAAAGCGGATTTACTATGATCACTGATCACCAGGTATTCCATTCCCTTGGCCATAGCCGCTTTGGCCAATACTTCTATCGTATGGTTTCCGTCACTCCAATTGCTATGGCAATGAATAATGCCCTTGCAATCGGTTACCTGAATCACCTCTTCCCGAACATCCACTTTTGCAGATTGAAGAGTAGAAGGGTTTTCTCTTAAAAATGAAGGTACCCAGCAAAGTCCTCGCTGTTCGAAATAAGCGGCTTCATGGGTGATGGGGCCTTCCGAAAGGACGGGGTGAGCCATTAAAGCTTTCCAAAATGCATCGGAAGAGGCGTGAAGGATGGATTGCTCGATCAGATTGTTAGGAGTGGCACTGTGCAATACAATGTCTACCCCGACACTTGTTTTGTATCGGAGGCTGTCGGGGGAGGGTGATTCCTTCCATTGAAAATCCGTTACTGATTCAATTGTCTTTTTTATTTTTTCTATCGGGGCCGTCACTATCCATTCCAGTTCGTCGATGGTTTCCCATTGACGGATGAATTTCCCGGTAAGCAGGAGGGTAGCATCAGTAAATACACTGGTTAAAAAATCCCCCATCTCTTTGGCAATTCCTTCTACTTGAGCATATAGATGACTTTCTTTGTGAGCATAGTAAAATGTGATTGCATCTATTACGTTTTGTTGTGTTTTTTCACCAAAGCCCTTGAATAATTTTAATCTGTTTTCTTGACAAGCATAGAGCAATTCGCCCAATGTTTCAATTTCCATCTCTTTCCAGATGGTGTGAATTTTTTTTGGACCAATTCCTTTTATCTGTAACATTTCAATGACGCCCGAGGGTGTTTTGGCGATCAAATCGTCTAATGCCTGCAAATGTCCTTTTTGGAGTATTTCATTGATTTTTTGGCCCGTGGAGCTGCCAATTCCTTTTAATGAGGCAATTTGTTCGATGGGCGTTTCTGTCAATTGAACAGGTAATTGATCAATGGCAAAAGCTGCAGATGCATACGACTTTGCCTTAAAACTATTCTCTCCATGTATATCCATCAGTTTGGAAAGCAGAGAAAAAAAATCTGAGATTTGATCATTGCGCATTTCCAAAAGTACAGATTACTAAGTACAAATGATTCATGGATCTGGCGGCCAACGAAAGTAGTTGAATGTGAAAAGCAATGAAAGGAGTTGAGAGGGGTGAGGCTTGTAATGTAAGCCAGCAGTGGCTTTTAGAGGATAAAAAAAGTCCCGGTATAAACCGGGACTACTATTTTCTGCTTAGATGTTAAGCAAAGCTTACTTCTTCTTAGCAGCTTTTTTAGGAGCAGCTTTCTTAGCAGCTTTCTTTGGAGCAGCTTTCTTAGCAGCTTTTTTAGGAGCAGCTTTCTTAGCAGCTTTTTTCTTAGGAGCAGCTTTCTTTGGAGCAGCTTTTTTAGCAGCTTTTTTCTTTGTAGCCATTGTTTTTAATTTAATTGGTTAGTAAATAATACTTAAAAATAAATACTATTTTCAAATTACCAAAAAAAAATTAATATTTTTTTAGGCTCCTACCGGTGAAACAGATACCAATGTTCTGTCTCCTTTGGCTTTTTTGAACTCCACTACACCATCAGTTAATGCAAAAATGCTGAAATCTCTTCCAACACCAACATTCTTTCCTGGGTGATAAACTGTTCCGCGTTGACGAATAATGATGTTGCCTGCAGCAGCAGATTGACCACCATAAATTTTAACGCCTAATCTTTTACTTTGTGAATCGCGACCGTTCTTAACCGAGCCTTCACCTTTTTTATGTGCCATTTTTTACTGTTTGAATTTTGAATGGTTTCAAAATTAATTAAGCAATTGCAGTTACTTTGATGTGTGTATACTGCGAACGATGTCCGTGTTTCTTACGGAAACCTTTTCTTCTTTTCATTTTAAAGGCAATTACTTTATCACCCTTAACAAGGTCATTGACAATTTCAGCTTTTACAACAGCTTTCACGGATGCACCGCTGGCGATGGTACCGCCATTATCTGTAAACAAAACATCTGAAAATTCTACTGAATCTCCGGTTTTGCCTTCGATGTGCGGAACGTATAAACTGTCTCCGGCTTTTACTTTAAATTGCTGACCTGCGATTTTAACGACTGCTAACATAACATACCCAAATTTAGGACGGCAAAGGTAGGTATTTCAGCTTATTATACAGCAGTTTTTTTGATCTTTTTTATACATGCCCCTGAAATCAGGATTTGAGCCACCCCTCTGCTCCTTAAATAGTAAAAAAAAATATAATATATTAAAGGCCCGTTTGGATCCAAGTAGGGGGTATCGGCCAGGCAAGACCCTTCCAATCGCCTTTTCTCTCTATATTCGTAGCCTATATGCGCTTGATTTTGCGAATGGTGCAGGTGTTGTTCAGCCTATATGCCATGTTGGTCTTTCTGGTTTTCATGTGCCTGATGCTTCCTTTTGTGATCATCACTGCTGTATTTCCGCCCACTACCCGGGCCGGGATCATCTATTTTTTGGCTACTCTATGGGCAGATGGTGCCATGTTTCTGTGGGGAATCCGCCACCGAAATATGTATGAGGCCCCAGACAACCCCAACAAGCCTTTCGTATTTGTGTTCAACCATATATCATACATTGATATACCGATTCTGCTGAAATCCCTTCGCAAACATTCGATTCGGGTTTTGGGCAAAGCAGAAATAGCTGCCATTCCCCTTTTTGGATTCATTTACCGAAGTGCTGCCATCATGGTGAAGCGATCAGATGCCGCTGATCGGGCCAAAAGTGTGGCGGTATTAAAAAATACACTGAGTCAGAATATTTCTATTGTGTTGGCACCGGAAGGCACTTTTAATATGACACCTCATCCATTACAGCCTTTTTATGATGGGGCTTTTAAGATTGCCATAGAAACGCAAACGCCCATCAAGCCTGTTTTGTTTCTGGATGCATTTGACCGACTGCATTATGACAGTGTATTTTCATTCACGCCCGGAAAATCGAGAGCGGTATTTTTGGAGGAAGTGGATGTGTCTAATTATACTTTGTCGGATGTGGCCATCCTGAAACAAAAAGTATATGGTATCATGGAACAAGCCTTATTGAAATACAAAGCCAGTTGGATCCAATCATGAAAAAGGCGCAAATGGTAGCATTCGAAGAGCAGTCATCTGGATATTGGGCAGAAATTCTCCTGCCTTTGGCCTTGCCTACTGTATATACTTATGCAGTGCCTGCTCATTTGATCGGATTAGCCAAAAGAGGCTGCAGGGCCGAAGTTGTTTTCGGCAGCAATAAAAAATATGCGGGTATTATCAAATCTATCACCACCCAGCAACCGCAATATGCCACCAAGCCCTTGTTGAATATATTGGACGATGAGCCCTTGGTGTACAATGAACAATTGCAATTGTGGGAATGGGTGAGTCAATATTATATGTGCACCGAAGGAGAAGTGATGACGGCTGCATTGCCTGCCAATTTTAAATTGAGCAGTGAAACCATCTTGATTTACAACGAAGACATCAATGAGGATTTCTCATCGCTGAATGACGAAGAATTTCTAGTAGCCGAAGCACTGCTCATCAAAAAGCAACTTCAAATATCAGAAGTACAGCAGCTATTGGATGCCACGCATGTGTATCCGGTGATCAAAAAACTCATTGAAAAGAAAATATGTTTCACTTGGGAGAAACTTCATGAAAAATACAAGGCAAAAAGTGAAACTTATATAACCTTTCATCCCAATTACCTGCAGGAAGAAGCATTGGAAAGCCTGCTCAATCATTGGAAAGGAGCACCCAAGCAACTGGAATTGCTATTGGCGTTTATCCACTTATACAGAAGCGCCGGAGAAGTGGTGCAAGCCGATTTGTTGAAGAAGGCGAACGCCACCAGCGCGCAATTGAAAGGATTGGTCGAGAAACATATTCTTTGCATAGAAAAGAAAAACATTGATCGGATCCAACAACTCCCAAAGAATATCTTCATTGATTTTGAATTGTCTGCTCAACAGGCGGAAGCTTTGCAGTCAATCAATCAGGTGTTGGAAGACAAAAACGTTTGCCTGTTGCACGGA
>CANGBQ010000093.1 GCA_947451985.1 Chitinophagaceae bacterium
CAATCAACAAAGTATCACCAGGAAGCAATACTGGAATCTGATAAGCATAAAACAACACAATGTTAACACCCAAAAAACTTGCCAATTTAACACCGTAGTCGGATGCATTAAATGAATGATTGGAAAAATCGGTAGCAATAAATATTGTTTTCATATGCATCGAAAATAATGGCTTGTCACTACTCTGCATATGAGTATGGCTGGTTTTACAAACGACCGCTGTCATGTTTCATTGATAAAATAAAAAGTACTTTAGTTCAGCTCATTAACATTCCCCTACTCATGACAGGCATCTTAACCCCAGATCAAATCAATAACATCGTCTCCAGTCAATCAGTATGCAGAATTGCCTGCACAGATGGGAAAGACCCCTATATCTGCCCGGTTGTATACACATTTGATGGCAAGCACATAATTTTCCAGAGCAAACCCGGAAAAAAAATAAACTACCTCCGAAAAAATCCGTCCGTATGTGCAGAGATTGACATCATAAACAACTTGAATAACTGGAAAAGCGTTTTGGTATTTGGAACATTCGAAGAACTTAAAAGTAAAGAAGCGGATGAAGCCAGGAAATACTTATTTAACAAAGCCCCTACATTGATGACTACTTCCTCCGTGCACCCTTTTGAACACAGTGACAACCTCCCCTCTGTGAATGACAGCAACCGAATAAAGAAAATCATGTGCAGAATCAACATCAAAGAAATGACAGGCCGATACGAAATGTAAACAAACCCGTGTTGAAGGAAAGTTCATTATTTGTACAATTATGTATAAATTGAGTAAATGTTTAACACCATTGCCCCCTATCTTGGATACTTAGCTACAGCCCTGCTGGGGTTTTCCTTAATCGTAACAAAAGATATGCAGTTCAGGTGGCTGAACACCTTCGGATGTATTTCTTTTATTGTATACGGTCTTTTCATTGGCGCTATACCAGTGGTTTTGACAAATAGCATCCTATTGGCCATCAATGGATTCTACCTTTATAAAATATATCATCGGAGCGAGACCTTTGATATTGTAGAATGTGCAGGCCATGAAATATTGATTGAAAAATTCATCGACTTTTATAAGAAGGATATAAAGAAGTTCTTTCCAGATTTTTATATGGATTCTTCGAAAGGCACCATTCGATTTGTAGTTTTAAGAGATTTAGTGATTGCAAATATTTTCATTGCCACCCTTGATGAAAAAGGGAATGCAAGTGTTCAGCTGAACTATACAACCCCTGCCTACAGAGATTTTAAAATTGGTAAATACATTTTTCAAAAAGAAAATAAAATTTTGATACAGAAAGGTGTAAAGGCTGTTGTATATGAACGCGCAGCTTACCAAGGACATATGGATTTCTTAAAAAAAATGGGATTTAAAAAAGACAATCAACTGGATTGCTACCTCAAACTCCTTTAACCAACCTTACTAGCATATGAAAAAAAATCTATTTTTTTTGACTCTGTCTTTGTTTGTTTTTATTTCTGCGGCTTCGGCCCAACAAGGGGACAGCACCATTTCATTCAGGGTCCTGTTGAAATTTCAAAGCGAATGCTGTGGAGTGCCCAGTGATCGTCCGTTGATCAAAGCCATCAGCTCATTTAAAAGAAAATATCATGTCAGAAGCATTCAAGCTTATCGCATCGGACCCATGGGCAGAGAAGGAGAATACTACCTGGGGTTTTACCTGAAAGAACTGAACAGACCCCTGCGCTCAAAGCTAATCAGCAAAATGAGAGCATCAGTGATTTTGATGTGCAAAGACAAAGGAACCGTGGCAATGGAAGAAAACAGCAAAACTACCCTGCCCTCAATTTTTGAAATCAAAGAAATCAGATTCTAACGATTCAATCCATCGACATGATTAAAAACATATTGGCTGACAAACCTACCAAACTGTTTATTTTTATCACCTCTTTTTTTGTGGCAAATGCACTGATAGCAGAGTGCATCGGAGGGAAAATTTTTTCCTTAGAGGGGGTCTTGGGAATTTCTCCGGCCAATTTCTCTTTGTTTGGCGAAGACAACCTTTCCTTCTCGTTGACCTGCGGGGTTTTGTTGTGGCCGTTAGAGTTTATCATGACCGATATTGTAAACGAATACTATGGCCCAAGAGCGGTCAAGCGCATTTCTTACACGGCGGTAGCCTTGATCACTTATGCTTTTTTGATGTTTTACCTGGCCATCAGTGTCACACCTCCAGACTGGTGGGTTCATTCCAATACCCAAAAAGGAATACCGAATATGCAAGATGCTTTTAAAGGCGTATTTGGGCAGGGCATGTGGATCATCGTGGGTAGCTTAATGGCATTCTTGGTGAGTCAAATCATTGATGTAACGGTGTTCCATCAAATTAAAAAGGCAACCGGAGAAAAATGGATTTGGCTGAGGGCCACTGGCTCTACCCTGGTATCACAATTGGTGGACAGTTTTGTTGTTTTATTCATCGCTTTCAAGTTAGGGAACGACTGGAGCTGGCAAAAGGTTTTGGCGATCTGTTTGATGAACTATTTGTATAAGTTTACGATGGCCATTGTATTGACACCTTTGATTTATTTTTTAGAGAGCAGAATAGAAAAATATGTAGGGCATGAAACCGCCAAAAAAATGAAACACGCTGCCATGGGAAAAGAAGAACCCTTTATCAATATCCCCACAGCAGGCTAATGCAAGTCCTTAGGAGAAAAAGAAATAATACAGTTGGAACAGAAAAATGGCAAAGTTGAATGCCAGCAACCAACTTACCATTGATTGTAGTTTGCCCGTCATCCATAAAAAAAAGGTGATCAAAAGAAACAAAGCATTTAGAAAAACAGCTCCGTACCCCAACACAATGATGGAACTTTCCAGCGGCTGGTAACCAATAAGCCCATTGGTATTACCAACTGCAGTGCGGGCCAGTGTTACATAGCGCAAGTACACTGAAAGTACAAAGCAGAAGTTGCAAATCACTACCAGTTTTGTAAAGAATCGCATACGTTTTGAATTCGGTTATTTTCTATTTTTTCCGACCAACATAGGCACAAACGAAAAATCATCAAAGGCTTCCTCATCAAAACTGCCATCTTCGTTTTTGGTGACACGAATCATTCTTTGGGCCTCTCCTTGATCGAGTGGAATCACCATCAAGCCACCGGGCTTCAGTTGATCCAATAATTTTGGAGGAACAATCGGTGCCCCACAGGTGATGATAATCTTGTCGTAGGGAGCATAAGACGGTTCTCCTTCAAACCCGTCCCCAAAGAAAAACTTCAATTTGGATAGAGGATATTTCTTTTTGAAAAAATATTCTTTTGTTTTTTGAAACAATAAATGTTGTCTTTCAATAGAGAAAACCTGTGCACCCATTTCGGCCAACACAGTAGACTGGTACATACTGCCCGTTCCAATTTCAAGCACCTTCTCCAATGGCTTTACCTGAAGCAACTGGGTTTGATAAGCCACTGTATAGGGTTGGGATATGGTTTGATGGCTGTCGATGGGAAACGCCCTGTCTTCGTAGGCAAAATGATCCAAAGCCGTATCCAGAAAAAAATGCCTTGGAATGGCATTCATCGCGGCAAGCACTTGCTCATCTGTAATTCCCTTCTCTCTCAGACCATCGATTAGTTTTTTTCTCAACCCCTTGTGTCTGTATGTGTCTTCAAATTTTCTCATGGTTCCTTTCTCACTTATTGTAACCCCATTTCTTGAATGATGCGGGCAATTCGGGCATCGAGTAATTTCTCGGTTGCATCAAATGCTTGGGCATTTTCTAGAGATGTGTTGACACTGAAATAAAATTTTATTTTAGGTTCTGTTCCGCTGGGACGAGCTGAAATTTTAGCGCCATCTTCCAATACAAATTGCAACACATTGCTTTTGGGCAATTCAATTTTCCAATGACTGCCATCTGATATATTCGTTCCCAATTGTTTTTCATAATCGAGCAACGCTTTTACCGCTACCCCATCAATGGTTTTGGGAGGATTGTTTCGATAGGCCTCCATCATGGCGGCGATTTCGGCTGCTCCATTCATTCCCTTTTTGGTGATGCTCACTAGGCTCTCTTTATAAAAACCATATTGAACATACAAATCCACTAGTTTGTCAAACAAGCTACGACCCTTGTTTTTTTCATAGGCGGCCATTTCGCACAATATAGTAACCGCACTCACCGCATCTTTGTCTCGGATTTGGTTTCCAATCATCAATCCAAAACTTTCTTCCCCTCCAATGACATAATTTTCTTTTTGTTCTTTTTCCTTGATCAAAGAAGCAATCCATTTGAACCCTGTCAATACGTTGTAACAAGCTACCCCATTTTGCTGGGCAATCACATCAATCATGTCGGTGGTGACAATCGTCTTGATCACCATATCGTTGGGCCGGGCAATTCCTTTGGCTTTCCTCGCTTCTATCATATAATTAAAAGCCAGCAAGGCCGTTTGGTTGCCATTCATCAATATCCACTCTCCTTTATTGTTTTTGATGCCCACACCCACCCTGTCTGCATCCGGATCCGTTCCCAACAATATATCGGCGTCCAATTCCTTGGCTTGCTTCAATCCGATGCTCATGGTTTCTGTTTCTTCAGGATTGGGATATACAACAGTCGGGAAATTTCCATCGGGCTGGCTTTGAGCATTCACCATGTGAACATTGTCAAAACCGCAACGCTTCAATGCGTCAGGCACTAGCATAATGCCAGATCCATGTACAGGGGTATACACAATTTTCAAATTATGCTGCGCTGCACACACATCAGGATAGACACTTAATCCTTTTACCATATCCAAATACAAGTCGTCTACCTCTTTCCCGATCAATTGAATCAGTTGTTCCCCTCCCGACCATTTCACATCGTCAACCGATAATATCTTTTGTACTTCCTTGATAACGTTTTTATCATGGGGCGGAACCAACTGTGCTCCATCATCCCAATATGCTTTGTAACCGTTGTATTCTTTTGGATTGTGACTTGCCGTACAAACCACTCCTCCTTTGCAATTGAAATGACGGATGGTAAAACTCAGCTCGGGGGTAGGACGAAGGTTTTCAAACAAATACACTTTGATGCCATTGGCCGCAAACACATTGGCCGTGATTTCGGCAAAAGTTCTGCTGTTGTTTCTGCAATCATGCGCAACGGCCACACTGATTTCACCTTCAAAACAAGATTTTAGATAATTAGCATACCCTTGTGTGGCCATTCCCACCGTGTACTTGTTCATTCGGTTGGTTCCGATGCCCATAATACCCCTCAATCCACCTGTACCAAACTCAAGGTCTTTGTAAAAAGCATCTGCCAACTCCTCCGGACTTCCGGATTGCATGTTTCGGATCCCTGCTTTCGTATCGGCATCGTAGTTTCCATTGAGCCACTGATCGATTTTTACCTGAATGGATGTTTCCATATAATTGATTGTCCTTCAAAAATAAATTATTCATAGCTGAATCAGACACTTTCCTGCTATTTTTGTTTGAATGAAAAGCTTGTGCTTGCATATTACCGGAAAGATTCAATCAACAAGGATTCAGCTCAAGGGCAAAGGAATCCAACTATTCTTCTTTATTTTATTGATGATGATTGCAAACCCGCATGATGCACTGGCTCAGATTGATTCAAGCCTTATCCGTACAACACCCCTCGTGTATCCTTACAATGCTCAAAAAGTAAAAAAAGTGGCCATCATCAATGCGGGTATCTACGGAAGCAGTATGGTTGGCTTATATGCAGCCTGGTATCGACAATACCCCATGGGAAAGTTTCATACTTTCAATGACATGAATGAATGGCAGCAAATGGACAAAATCGGCCATGTATTCAGCGCCTACACCATGGGAAAATACAGCATGGAAATGTGGAAGCATACTGGAATGGAACGAAACAAAAGAATATGGATTGGGGGGCTCAGTGGTGCCGCGTATCAAACAGTGATTGAAACACTAGACGGATTCAGCAGTCAATGGGGCTGGAGCTGGGGGGATATGGGAGCGAATCTCATCGGCAGCGGATTGCTCATGGCGCAAGAATTTGCCTGGGACGAACAGAAGATTCAATTCAAAACATCTTTTCATAAAAAAAAATATGCAGATCCATCTTTGAATGCCCGAAGCGATGAGCTGTTTGGTCATTCATTGGCGGAGCGAAGTTTAAAAGATTACAATGGACAAACCTATTGGCTGAGCACCAGCTTTCGAAACATTGCACCTGCTTTGCACACACCCGATTGGCTGCAAATCTCGGTTGGAATGGGCGCCGAAGGGATGTTTGGCGCTACTGAGAATATTGGAAGAGACAAGGATGGCAATATTAATTTCTATCGAACCGATATCAAAAGATACCGACAATGGTTTTTGGCACCAGACATTGATCTGACCAAAATTAAAACACACAGAAAAGGGATTAGAACAGCATTATTTATTTTAAATAGCCTGAAATTTCCGCTGCCGTCTTTGGAATATTCAAATGGTCAATTCAAATGGAATTGGGTGCACTTTTAATCAATCATCGTTGCATTTAAGCAAGCCAGGCACCCAACACTTCCCCATTTTCAACTTTCACCACTATGTTTTCTTGAACAGTCGTAGAAACAGACAATCCTACATAATCCACCGCGATAGGAAATTTTTTATACGTTCTTTCCACCAGCACCAGCGTTTCAATTTGCTGAGGCAAATATTCTAACAATGGCTTCAAGGCATACAACATGGTTCGACCAC
>CANGBQ010000094.1 GCA_947451985.1 Chitinophagaceae bacterium
TCTGGCAATTGCATAATCTCATCCATGATGGATTGTTGCCTGTTGCCTCTTTCCAGCGCTTCACTGTAACGAACTTCAGGACTGAAAGTTACCAAGCTATAAGCAGGTGTCCACTTGTCTGGATGTTTGGTGCTAAAATACGCCTCTATTTTCTTTTGCAATAAAAATGTAGGATCAGCTACTTTATCCCTCATTTCCACAAAATTATTCAATGCCAGCGTCGCAATCGCATCTCCATCTGGCTTTCTCAATGTTTGGTATTCAGTTAAGATTTCGCTCCAATTATGCTGGTGTTTTACAATCAATTGATTCAGTACGGCACAATCTTCAAAACCGCAATTCATTCCTTGTCCGAAGAAAGGCACAATGGCATGAGCAGCATCGCCAATCAAGGCAAATCGATCGGCTCGTATCCAGGGGAAGCATTTCACAGTTACCAAAGAGGAAGTTGCATTGCTGAAAAATTCTTCTTCCAGGTTTGGCATCAAGGCGGCTGAATCGGCAAAGGTCTTGTTGAAAAAAGAGCGTACTTTTTCTTTGCTGTCCAGTGAAGCAAAAGAGGGATTGCCTTCGAAGGGGAAGAACAAAGTGCAGGTAAAACTGCCATCTATATTGGGCAAAGCAATCAACATATAATTACCTCTTGGCCAAATGTGCAATGCATTTTTCTCCATCAAAAATGCGCCGTCTTTTCCGGCGGGTATGGTCAGTTCTTTGTATCCAAAATCAATATAATATTGTTGGTATTGGAATCGATCATGCTGCAACTGATGCGTTAATCTCGCTGCAGAAAAAGCACCATCGCTGCCAAAAATTAAATCTTGCTGGGTGGTGTGTGATTGTTGAGAAGCGGTATTGGTAAAGTGGATTTCATTATTCTTCCAATCAATGCTATCGCATCTTTCATTGAAATGAATGTCTACTTGGTGCGCCTCGGCCAAATCCATCAGTGTTTTGTTGAGTTCACCCCGCGACACAGAATTGATGAATTGTCCTTCTTTGCCATAGGCTTGATAAGTTGATTGTCCATCTGCCAAATGCATTTCTCTGCCATGCATTGGAATGGCAATGGTACGAATGGTATCCATGATGCCTACTTCTTCCAATGCCTGAATGCCTCTGTCGCTCAAAGCCAGGTTGATGGATCTGCCCGCGCTGATGGAGGCTTTTCTCATGTCTGATCTTCGTTCAAATATTTTTACTTTGTATCCTTGTTTGGATAAGTAAATAGACAGCAAAGAACCAACGAGTCCTGCACCGATGATGGTTACTTGTTTTTGCATATGGCTATTGGGTACATTCTTTTTTTATGATTTGTCCAAATTGGTAAATGTCTTCGAATCGATTGTACAAGGGTACCGGAGCTATTCGAATGACGTTGGGCTCTCTCCAATCTGCTATGACACCTTGCTGCATCAAAGCATCAAAGATCTTCCTTCCGTCTTTGAGCATCAGTAAAGATACTTGACAGCCTCTTTCGTTTTCATTATATGGCGTGATGACTTCAATTATTTTTTCAGAAAAGGTTGCATTGATTTCATTCAATACAAAAAGCAGGTATGCACTCAGTTGCTTTCCTTTTTGTACCAAATGATGGATGCCCGCTTCTTTAAAAACATCTAAGGAAGCCTTGTGTGCTGCCATGCTCAAAACCGGAGCGTTGCTCAATTGCCAGCCTTCAGCAGTGGGAATGGGCTGAAAGGTTTTGTCCATTTTGAATCGACTTTCTTTGTCGTGTCCCCACCAGCCAGCTAACCTTGTAATTGATGTATTGGATAAATGCTTTTCGTGAATAAATGCGCCGGCAACGCCACCGGGTCCGCTGTTTAAATATTTATAGGAACACCAACAGGCAAAATCTACCTGCCAATCATGTAATTCTAGCGCAATATTGCCAGCGGCATGAGCCAGATCAAAACCACAAAAAGCGCCCGCTGCATGAGCTGCTTTGCAAATAGTGGGCATGTCAAACACTTGTCCGCTGTAATAATTCACACCTCCAAAAATCACCAACGCAGTTTCGTTTCCATGTTGTTGAATCGCTTCAAGGATGTCGGTTGTTTCTATATACGATCTGCCTTCTTTAGGACTGACTTCTATGATGACGTCTGCTGGATTGAGTCCATGCAACAGTGCCTGTGATTGAAACGCGTATTGATCGGACGGGAATGCCTTCGCCTCACAAATAATTTTATATCGTTGTTGAGTAGGTTTGTAAAAACTGATCATGAGCAAATGAAGATTCACTGTCAGTTGATTCATCACCACGATCTCTTCAGGAAGGGCGCCTACAATTTCTGCTACTATTTCGGGGAATATTTCATGATAACTTACCCAAGGTGTTCTGGCATGAAAATGACCTTCCACCCCGTAATTGGCCCAATCTTCTAATTCATTCAGGACATAATCCTGGGTGGTTTTGGGTTGCAATCCCAATGAATTGCCTGTAAAATAGATACACTCTTTTCCATTCACCAGTGGGATGTAAAAACGTTCTCTAAAATGCCTGAGGGCATCTTCAGCATCCAATTGCTGAGCGAATGCCTGTGTGTTTTTAAAAATGTTTGATTCCATTTCTATGTTTAAATAACGGCTATGACTTTTAATTCTATGGCAATGGGGGTCGGCAGGCTTTTCACTTCCACCGTAGTCCTGCATGCTTCTATGCCTTGAAAATACTCGGCATATATTTTATTGTAAATCGGAAAATCTGTTTTCATATTGGTTAAAAAAACCGTGACGTCCACGATTTTATCCCAGCTGCTTCCGGATGCTTCCAATACCGCTTTCACATTGGCGAATACGGAATGGCATTCAGCGGCTATATCGTATTTAACAATATTGCCCATGGCATCGAGTTCCAGCCCCGGTATAGAGTTGTCCGCCGCGCTTCTGCTTCCTATGCCCGATAAAAAAAGTAAGTTACCCACTTTGCGTGCATGAGGATAGGCGCCAAGTGGGGCCGCCGCTTTGTTGGTTTTGATAATATCGGAAATCTTTGGATTCGTGTCGTGCATATAGAATGAATGCTTACAAGTTAAATAGTGTGTGCTCGTTTAATATTGGATGGTAACATTTTTGGCTTCAGTAAAAAAACGCATCGCTTCCCAACCGCCTTCTCTACCCACGCCACTGTTTTTGATGCCACCAAAAGGCGTGCGCAAATCTCTTTCGAGCCAACAATTGATCCAAACAATGCCGCTTTCAATTTGAGCTGCTATTTGATGGGCTTTGGTAATGTCTTGTGTCCAAATGGAAGCAGCTAAACCATATTGAGTAGCATTGGCCAAAGCCAGTGCTTCCTCAATTGAATGAAAGGGTTGCAAGGTGACCACAGGCCCGAAAATTTCTTCTGTATTGGTGATGCACTGAGGCCCCAGGTTTTCGATGACGGTGGGCTCAATGAAATAGCCGTTTTGGCAACGCCCTATTGCTTGAAATGCTTTGCCTCCCATTAAAATGGAGCCCCCTTCTTTTTTGGCAGTTTCTATACAGCCCAATATTTTATCAAAATGAGCTTTGCTCACGATGGCGCCTTGCTTGCTGCCGTCTTCGAGTGGATCGCCAATTGAAAGTTTTTTAACCCGCTCAATAAAGGCAGTTTTAAATCTTTCATATATCGATGCCTCCACCAATATTCTGCTACCACACAAACAGATTTGTCCTTGATTGCCAAAAGAAGAACGGATGGTGTTGAAAAGCATTTTATCCCAGTTGCAATCTGCAAAAATGATATTGGGATTTTTTCCTCCTAATTCCAAGGAAAGTTTTTTAAACATAGGAGCAGCAATGGAAGCGATTTTTTCGCCTGCCCGGGTGCTACCCGTAAATGAAATGGCTTTGATAGAAGGATGCTTCACCATCGCTTCGCCACAGTCTTGGCCCGTCCCATGAATGATGTTCAGCACGCCATCATGCAATCCGGCGGCCTTGCATATTTTGGCTAGCAGATAAGCACTTACGGGTGTGACTTCTGAAGGTTTCGCAATGACACAATTGCCTGCAGCCAATGCCGGTGCTATTTTCCAGGTGAATAAGTATAAAGGCAAATTCCACGGAGAAATGCATCCCACAATTCCGATGGGTTGCCTCAGGGTAAAATTGAGTGAGTGGTTTTGATTGGAATGGCTTTCTGAAGCGAATTGCATTCCGGCGGTGGCAAAAAATCGGAAGTTGGCTGCAGCCCTGGGAATATCTACCTCTTTACTCAACCAAAGAGGTTTGCCATTGTCGTTGGTCTCTGCCAATGCCAACTGGTCGTGTGTTTCTTCAATGCATTCGGCGATTTTGTTTAAAATCTTAAAACGCTCTTCTGCTCGCATGCCAGACCAAGACGGAAATGCTTTTTTTGCAGCCACCACTGCTTGTTCTACATCCTTTTCATTGCTGCTCGGGATGCTGCCATACACTTCGCCTGTGGCAGGATTGATGTTGTCAATAAATTGTCCGCTAAGGGGCTGTTGAAATTGACCTCCAATGAAATTTTCTAATTGAAATGGAATGTCCAGTTGCATGCACTAAAGGTAAATAAATTTCTGCCTAGGCCCCTGTTATTTTGCCTGAATTCAACAATAAAATACGTGGTTATTTTGAAAAAAAAATTACCTTCCCCTTCTAAATGCTACTGCTATGTCTGTGACAGCTCCTTTCAACCTGAAAAAATGGATTGATGATAACCGGGATTTACTCAAACCGCCCGTTGGAAACCAATGTATTTATAAGGATGCACACAATTTTATTGTGATGGTGGTGGGTGGACCCAACTCCAGAAAGGACTACCATTACAACGAAAGCGAAGAGCTGTACTATCAAGTAGAAGGAGATATAGTAGTAAAAATTATTGATGAAGATGGAAGCCCCAAAGACATTCATATACATGAAGGAGACATCTTTTTATTGCCTCCCAAAACGCCCCATTCTCCTCAACGCGGACCCAACACTGTAGGATTGGTCATCGAAAAGGTAAGAGAACAGGAAGAAGATGGTTTTTTGTGGTATTGTGAATCTTGCGGGAACAAACTGTACGAAGAATATTTGCATGTTTCCGATATCGTCAAACAGCTTCCTCCAGTAATGGAAGGATTTTATGCCGATGAACACAAAAGAACCTGCGAAAAATGTGGCGCTTTGATGGCGCCGCCCATCAAAAAAGGGTAGAGACCATTACCCGACAACAGCCACATGAAAATTGATATCCACACACATATAATGCCTGATAAAATGCCCAATTGGGTGCAACGATTCGGGTATGGAGAGTTTATACATTTGGAGCACCGTAACTGTAAGGCATGCATGATGAAAGGAGAACAATTGTTCAGAGAAGTGGAGGACAATTGTTTTTCGGCTGCTGCCCGTTTACAGGATATGGAGGCCACAGAAGTAGATATGCAAGTATTGTCTACGATTCCTGTTCTTTTCAATTACTGGGCCAAGCCCGCAGATGGATTGGAAACCTCCCGGTTTTTTAATGATCATATCTGTGAGACGGTTGTAAAACACCCCAAAAAGTTTGTGGGCATAGGAACCGTTCCCTTGCAATCGGTAGACGCGGCCATTCGGGAAATGGAAAGATGTGTCACCGAATTGAAAATGCCCGGGTTGGAAATAGGAAGCAATATCAATGGAATGAATTTGGGTGACCCAACTTTGTTTCCCTTTTACAAAAGAGCCGAAGAATTGAACTGCGCATTATTTGTACATCCCTGGGAAATGATGGGGGAGCAACAAATGCAAAAATATTGGCTACCCTGGTTGGTGGGCATGCCTGCAGAAACGTCCAGGGCTATTTGTTCAATGATTTTTGGAGGCGTATTGGAGCAGTTTCCTGCACTAAGAATAGCGTTTGCACATGGCGGAGGTTCTTTCCCCATCACCATTGGCAGAATCCAGCACGGATTTGATGTTCGGCCAGATTTGGTGGCAGTAGACAATGCCATTAGTCCCACACAATATCTTGGTAAATTTTGGATTGACAGTTTGGTCCATGACACCAAAGCATTGCAATATATTGTAGAGGTGATGGGAGAAGATCGAATTTGCCTAGGAAGCGATTATCCTTTTCCGTTAGGTGAACATCGGCCCGGCGAATTAATTAGTAAATCAGATTTACCTTCGACTACGAAAGACAAATTATTGCATCAGAATGCACTCGATTGGCTCGGGTTGTCTACTCAATAGTGTTACTCTAATATTTCTTGAATTTGGGTAGCTGGCATATTGGCATTGCGCATGGCAATTCCCCTGGCTGCGTTTCCGGCAAATTCCTGAAATGCCTTCTTCGTCACGGCATCCTGACTCGTCATGATGGGTTCTCCGGCATCGCCTCCTTCTCTGATGCTTTGCACCAGTGGTATTTGTCCTAAGAAAGGAATGTCAAAAGAATCGGCAAGGTCTTTACCTCCGTTCTTGCCAAAAATATAATATTTGTTGTCGGGTAATTCGGCAGGGGTGAAATAACTCATGTTTTCCACCAAACCAATGACGGGCACTTTTAATTGCGCTTGTCCAAACATGGCAATTCCTTTTTTGGCATCTGCCAATGCCACCAATTGTGGAGTGGTCACTACAATCACACCGGTTACTGGAACAGACTGCACGATGGTTAAGTGAATGTCTCCTGTACCCGGAGGCATGTCAA
>CANGBQ010000095.1 GCA_947451985.1 Chitinophagaceae bacterium
CGCGCCGAAAAAAGAGTGGCCATTATTTTTCTTATAACTGTATTGGGATGGATTGGAAAAGACTTTATCAATAGCGCTCAGGCATACCTTGTATTAGACGATACCATTATTGCCTTGTCGGGCGCCTTGTTATTGTTTATGGTTCCTGCAGGAAATGATCCGAATAACCAGGAGGCGCGTTTGCTCGTTTGGGAAGACACCAGCAAAATGGCTTGGGGCATTTTAATATTATTTGGCGGAGGTATTGCGTTGGCAAAAGCGTTGGAAGAAGTTCAACTCATGAATCAATTGGGTCAATTCATTGCTGGATACGCCACCAACAATGTTTTTTTAATGATTATACTGATCACAACCCTCTCCATTTTTTTAAGTGAAGTGATGAGCAATGTGGCGCAGGTGATTGTGATGGCTCCGGTGGTATCTTCGATTGCCACCGCTATTCATATGGATCCCTTACTATTGGGTATTCCGATGACGCTGGGCGCCAGCTGTGCGAGTATGTTGCCCATGGGCACGCCGCCCAATGCTATTGTGTTTGCCAGCGGTCATATCCGATTAAAAGACATGATAAAAGCTGGTTTCGTGCTGAATATTATCTGCATCATTGTGATCAGCTTGTTCTGTTATTTTGTACAGCCCATGATCATCAAACTGATGTAAGCATCGGAACAATTGACAAAGTCCGAATGACTTATAATGTATATTGATTGTCTGCCAATAGCTTTTTAGCAATGCGCCTTCTGGCATCCTTGCTGTTGAAAGGCGGGGTTTTGGTGAAACGTTTCAAGCCCAACAACAACATCCTGAGTTCATCTCCGTTGGCAAATGCATTCAATGCTTCTTTGCCGGATTTATGGAGTTTGTCTACAGCATCATAGAGGTAACAATGAAAAAGATCTGCATAAATAGAATCGTCAGAGGCAGCATTGGATTCAGAAAGTTTCATCCATCGGAGCAAAGTACTTTCGGCCGTAAAAGTAACAATGGCCATGTCGGCAATATTCATCAATATCTCCTGTTCTTTTTGTAAGGTCGTCATTAATTTTTGTACGGCTGCTCCGGCTACCAACAACAACGCTTTTTTCATTTGTGCCACTTGCTTTTTCTCTGCTGCAAAAGGTGTTTCATCGGTGGCGCCAAAATCTGGAATGCTCATCAATTCTTTGGACACTGCGGTGGCCGCCGTCATCAAATCAATTTTTCCTTTCATGGCCCGCTTCAACACCATGTCCACAGTTAACAATCGATTGATTTCATTGGTCCCTTCAAAAATCCGGTTGATGCGGCTATCTCGGTAAGACCGACTGATATTGTATTCATCGCTGAATCCGTTTCCACCATGAATCTGTACCCCTTCATCCACCACAAAATCGAGCACTTCACTGCCTTCCACTTTTAAAATAGCACACTCAATCGCATACTCTTCGGCTGCGCCCAACAAAGCTTCGCCCAATGATTTTCCTTCCAATAACAAGGCTTGTTCTTTTTGTTCAATCCACTTGGATGTTCGATACAAGGCGCTTTCTGCCGCCCAGATGCGAATGGCCATCTCAGCCAACTTGTGTTGGATGGCACCAAAAACAGCAATGGGTTTGTTGAATTGTTCGCGCGTGTGGGCGTATTGAATGCTATCGGTGAGCGCCAGCTTGGCACCGCCCAATACGGCCGCACACAATTTCAATCGGCCTATGTTTAAAATATTGAATGCAATCACATGTCCTTTCCCTATCTCACCCAATACATTTTCAACAGGCACCTTGCAGTCTTGAAAATACAACTGAACGGTGGAAGATCCTTTGATACCCATTTTGTGTTCCTCCGGACCCTGTGTAAATCCTTCCATACCTCTTTCCAGAATGAAGGCGGTAAACTTGTCGCCATCTATTTTTGCAAAGACTGTATATACATCTGCAAATCCTCCGTTGGTAATCCAGCATTTTTGTCCATTCAATATATAGTGTTTTCCATCCGCAGAAAGCGTCGCGCTTGTTTTAGCACTCAAAGCATCACTGCCACTATTCGGTTCCGTTAGTCCATAAGATCCCTTCCATTCTCCGCTGGCTAGTTTGGGAATGTATTTTTCTTGCTGCGCTTTGGTTCCAAAATATAAAATAGGCAAAGTGCCAATGCCGGTATGTGCCGCCAATGCTACACTGAATGAAAATCCTCCACCCAATGCTTCATTCACCAAGGTAGCCGTAATAAAATCTTTTCCCAGTCCGCCCATCGATTCGGGAATCGATACACCCAACAAGCCTTGTGCACCGGCTTTTTCCATGAGTGAGGGCATGAGTCCTGGCTCAAGCGCATCAATTCTTTGCATGATGGGCAATACATCTGTATGCAAAAATTGCAAACACATTTCTTTCACCATTTTTTGTTCTTCAGAATACATTTCAGGAATAAATGTATCCGCTGAATGGCTTTCTTTGATAATCCATTCGCCTCCTTGCAGTAAGCTGGTGGATGGAGTGGTGGTAGTAGTCATAGTCGATTAAATTTTACATCCATGAATCGCTTTGAAGTTTACTTCAAATTATCATATACCCTCTGCAGCACTTCTTTGGCTATTTCAATTTGTCCGTTTGTCACACCTTCGAGCGCTTCGTTCAAAGTTTGGTTGGCCACTTGCATGGTTTGATCTTGCAGTCGCTGGGCATCCGCCGTTAAATAAATCATATTCACTCGGCGGTCTTCTTTGCTGGCAACCCTTTTGACCAAGGCTAGTTTTTCGAGGTTGTCTACCAGGCGCGTAATGCTGGGTTTGTCTCTGAACGTAGCTTCACAGAGCGATTGCTGGCTCATACCATCTTCTTTCCATAGATGGTACAACACACTCCATTGCTCAATGGTGATGTCAATACCGTTCTGTTTGAAATTCTTTTGCAGGCGGCGTGCGATGGCCGTAGAGGCTTTTCCTGTGATAAAGCTGTATAATTCGCTTTTTTTGAATTGGTTGTTTGGCATATAGTTGTTTAAGCAACTACATAAAGTTAGTGGTTCGATTCGTTTTCAAAAAATTATTTTTGTGTGAGATGTTTCTACCGATCCTTTTTGTGGTGCTCTTTGTCTTACTTGGGCTATATGTCGGCTTGCTGGTATACTATCGGCGTGGATGGATGGCACTGCGATCCTTTTCCCGGAACGAAAAAGCTGATTTGAATCAGGGTCTTTTTATCTCAGTAGTAGTGGCTGCCCGAAACGAAGAAAATAACATAGGCCATTTACTACAATCTTTATTAAAACAATCCTATCCCCCGCATTTGTATGAAGTGATTGTGATAGACGATCATTCAACAGATCAAACAGCTCAGCGTGTACAATCCTTTGCCGGGCCCATTCGTTTAATTGCCTTGGCCGATGAACCCAAAACAAACCAACTCGTTGCTTTTAAAAAGAAAGCCATTGCACTGGGCATTGCGAAAAGCAAAGGCAGTTTGATCGTAACCACCGATGCAGATTGCATAGCACCCATTCATTGGTTGAGCACCATTGCTGCTTATTACCAACAACACAGGCCTCCATTCATGGTGATGCCTGTTCGAATGCGCCACAGCCGCCGTTGGTTGGATATTTTTCAATCGCTCGACTTCATGAGTTTGCAAGGCATTACGGGCGCCTCAGCCCAATTGCAATTTCATGGAATGTGCAACGGCGCCAATCTTGCTTATACCAAAGCTGCATTTGAAGAGGTGAATGGATTTCAAGGCATTGATCACATCGCCAGCGGAGACGACATGTTGCTGCTTCATAAAATAGCTGCGCGGTATCCTGGTGGCATTGCCTATATACAATCTGCCGATGTGTTGGTAGATACCGGGCCCGAAAAAACCATTCATGCTTTTATTCAACAAAGAATTCGTTGGGCAAGCAAGGCGAAACAATACAAAGACAAACGTCTCTTGCCGGTATTGTTGTTGGTTTACCTGCTCAATGCGATGATGTTGTTGACAATAGTCTCTCTATGTATCGATGATGCCATACGGTGGGCGGGATTTTCATTCAATGGATTTTATTTACTGGGTATATTGTGGATTATCAAAACGTTGGCGGAAGGATGGTTTTTATACCCGGTAGCGGTGTTCTTTAAACAAAAACAGCTTTTGTATTGGTTTCCCTGGATGCAGCCTTTTCATATATTGTATACCTTGGTGGCTGGAGGGTTGGGTGCATTCGTGCAATACCGGTGGAAAGACAGAATTGTTCAATAATCAATCTCTTTGTTGTATATGCCATTCCAATTGTTTTTCTTTTCCAATACGGTTTGGAAACGCTTCCGCAGGAACGGACTGGCAATGGTTTCCTTGGTGGTGATTGGATTGTTTGTGTGTGTAGCTGTACTGGGTTATATCATTGCGCCAGACAACACGCCCCATGCCGATTTGCAAACGATTGAATTACAGGCAAAGCCTCCTGGTTATCAACAAAGTTTTCTGTTGATTCCGCTGACAGCTGTCGAAAAAAAATCCTGGTTGACGGCAATCCTCCAAGGAAGACCTGCTCGTTTTAAATACATTCCCATTCAACAATACAGTATACAAGGCAATCAATTGGAGTTCCAACGATATATTGATGAAGACACCACGGTCTTAGAAAAAATGTCTATTCAAGACATTGTCGGTGTTTCGAAACAACCGATTCAAACATTCATTGTTCAAAAAACATTTTGGCTAGGAACCGATATGTTGGGAAGAGATTTGCTGAGCAGACTCATCATTGGTACAAGAACCAGTTTGTCGGTAGGATTGGTCGCCGTTTTGATTTCTCTGCTGATTGGCATCGGACTAGGATCGGTCGCCGGCTATTACGGAAAGTGGGTAGATGCGCTGATTATGTGGGGCATCAATGTGGTGTGGAGTATTCCAACGGTTTTGTTGGTGTTTGCTTTTACCATCAGTATGGGGAAAGGGTTTTGGCAAATTTTAATTGCCATCGGATTGACCATGTGGGTCAATGTGGCTAGGTTGGTCAGGGGTCAAGTGATGCAGACCAAATCACTCGAATATGTGCAGGCCGCACAAATCATGGGGTTGAGTACAACCAGCATCCTCTTCAAACATATTTTACCCAATATCAGTGGCCCGGTGATGGTATTGGCTGCCAGTAATTTTGCCATGGCCATCATCATCGAAGCGGGACTGAGTTTTTTGGGAATCGGATTGCAGCCACCGCAACCCAGCTGGGGATTGATGATCAAAGAAAACTATCATTTCATCATCACCAGTAAACCTTTCTTGGCATTGATTCCGGGATTTGCCATCATGCTGTTGGTGTTGGCTTTTACAGTAGTAGGCAATGCGCTGAGGGATGCATTCCATCAGCAAAGCAATTGATTAATGTGTGGCGACCACCGGTACATTTCTAATAAAACCTTCTTCCAAAGAAATGAGTGTTTCGGTTCTTTCAATTCCCTTTATTTTTTGCAATTGATCGTGTAATACATATCGTAGTTGGTTGATGTCTTTGCAGACAATTTCAATAAACATACTGTAATTTCCTGTCGTATAATTGAGGCGAACGATTTCGGGAATCTTCATTAATTCTTTTGAAACCGCATCATACAAAGAACTCTTTTCCAAGAAAATACCTACAAAGGCAGTAATGTCATATCCCAATAGTTTTAAGTCAACATTGAGTCGAGTTCCTTTGACAATATTGAATTCTTGCAATTTTTTAATGCGCACATGAATGGTTCCACCACTCACAAACAATTTCTTTCCCAACTCAGCATATGATATTTCGGCATTGGCCATCATGGCCTCGATGATTTGAAGGTCTAATTTGTCAAGATTCAATTTGGCAGCCATGAAATGAAATTATTTTGTGAAAATTTAATAATCATGCAAATATTTAAATATTTTCTATGATTTCAAATTTTTTATGCGAAGAATTATGCTGATTTGAAGAGGAGGTTTGCTTGGCTTCTTTACCTTTGCGGTTCCATGGGACAAAAGAAATTACTTCGGTTTGCACAGATCAAAACCTTTTCCAATGTGCTGGAATATCCCAGCAACATGCCGGGGAAATGGAAGGAACAATTCAAGAACGAACAGCCGATTGTGTTGGAGTTGGCATGTGGACGAGGGGAGTACACGGTGGGATTGTCGAAGCTTTTTCCGGAACAGAATTTTATCGGGGTGGACATCAAGGGAAACAGAATGTACCTGGGCGCCAAAGCGGCCATCGATCAAACGCTAAACAATGCCGCCTTTCTTCGGACCCAAATTGAAATGATTGCTGATTATTTTGAAAGCGGTGAGGTGCAAGAAATCTGGATCACCTTTCCCGATCCCCAACTACGGACTTCTAAAGCAAAAAAAAGACTGACCCATCCACGGTTTTTAAGATTGTATCAACGCATTCTTGCGCCCGAAGGCATCATCCATCTCAAAACCGATTCACCAGCTTTGTATCAATTCACCCTTACAGTAATCAATGCTTATGGACTGACGTTGATGGCTCAAAACGAAGATGTCTATAAAGAAAAAAACATAGATCCGCGCCTGCTGATCAAAACCCATTATGAGGGTTTGGACATTGCACAGAGCAATAAGATTTTTTATCTGTCTTTTACATTGCCCAATGAGATTCCGGATAAAG
>CANGBQ010000096.1 GCA_947451985.1 Chitinophagaceae bacterium
GAAGGTAAAAACACCAGAGGTTATTAAATCAATCCATGAAAAAATTGCTCATCATTCGACATGCCAAAAGCGGCTGGGCAAATATTGGACAAAGAGACATTGAGCGCACATTAAATGAGCGCGGTCATCAAGAAGCCATCCTGATGGCAAAACGGATGGAACAAAAACAAATTCCTGTCGATTTTTTATTGAGCAGCAGTGCTGTTAGAACACGGGAAACCTGCATGCATTTTGCAAACATGCTTCATGTTTCCAATGATCGGATTCAGTTTGATGCCCATTTATTCCATGCGAGTGCAGATACTCTTTTTGAAGTAGTTGGTCAATTAAAAGACGACGTGCATTCAGTTGCACTATTTGCACACAATCCTGGTATAACCGATTTTATAAACCAATTAAATGTGGGTGTACAAATAGATGATATGCCCACTGCGGGCGTATTTGCTGTTGAATTAGCCAATTGGAAAAATATCAGCACTGGCGAAAAGAAATATTTATTTTTTGACTACCCTAATCGAACTGGATTGCTATAGTTTTTTTTCAAAATAAACAGCCGTGGGTTCCGGATTGTGATAATAAGCAGAGATGGTATAAAATCCATTTTGTTGGTACAATTGCATGGCAGGCTCCATGGTATTGAGGGTATCCAAACGGACAGTGTGGTGTCCTGCCTGCTTAGCAAAATCCAGTGCTTTTGACAATAAAATTTTTCCAATTCCTTTTCTTCTGAAGGGCGCCTGGATATACATTCTTTTTAATTCAGCAACCCCATCTGTTTTAGGCCTTACTGCAATGGATCCCACAAACGAATCGTTCTCTTTACATAAAACAATGCAGCCCATGGGTGGAGCATACATTTTTGGTAATGAAAGTAGTTCTTCGTCGAATTGCTGAAAACAAAGATCAATGGATAACTCATTGGCGTACTCCTGAAATAAAATTCCAGCCGCTGCATATTCTTCTGGTGTAGAAACGAAAATATACTCAGGCATTCTGTGGTGTTTTATTGGCAAGATAAAGACCAGAAAAAATAAAAAAAGCCGCAATTAACTTATACATCTGTAAACGATCACCCATGAACACCACTGTCATAACAGCGGTAAAAACAGGCTGCAAATAAATATAGGTTCCAGACACAGATGCGCCCAATTGTTGAATGCCGAACGCGTTGAATAAGTAGGCAAAGAAAGTGCCTCCTACAATAATCAAGCTCAATTCTATCCATTGAGTCGAATGAAACAAATGCCAGGGCGTTGATAAAGTTTCTGACCAACAGAATGGCAAAGCAATGAATACCCCCAAAGTAAAAACGGTTCGAATAATCACAATGGGTGGATATATTTTCATTAGTGGTTTCACCAAAATAAAATAAAAGGTATACGAGATGGCATTGATGATGATGAGTGTATCGCCGAGCAAAACATCTACTGCGTGGGCATCCTGCTTTCTTGCTAGAATGAGAACCGATGCACCTGTAATACCAAATATCAAACCAGTGATTTTGTAAATGTGCAGGGATTCCTGTAACAACCAGGATGCTATGAACGTTATCAGGATGGGTGTAATGAGCATCAATAAAGATGCATGAATAGGATAAGTATAAGACAATCCTTTGATGAACAATAGCTGATTGATGACAATTCCGGTAACAGCACACAATACAAATCGAGGAAAATCGGCTCTTTTAATAGTGGTCTTTTGTGGCTTGAATAGAAACAACCCCCACAACAAAACCGCCGTCACCACAATCCTCATTAAATTGAGTCCAAAAGGCTTGATAAAACTTCCTTGAAACAATTCTTTTGCACAAATCAAATTAACAGCAAAAAACAGGTTTGTTGCTAATAAGGCCAGGTGTGCTTGACTGTTTTTTTTCAACTGTAATAATTTGATGGCAACCAGATGGTGGGTGCAAGTTAATTTTTTTGGATAGAATCAATAAATAAAAACAGCCCATTTCATCAATGGACTGTTCGTTATTTACTAACCCAACCTGAATACAATGCCTGCTATTCAAATATGTTGAAATGGTGCCGCCCATTTAGGAGGCTTGCATTTCTTTTATTTTTTCCCGAATCTTGGTTTCAATTTCATTGGCCATTTCAGGATTATCGATGAGCAACTGTTTGACTGCTTCGCGGCCCTGTCCCATCTTATCGGAATTGTAACTAAACCAACTGCCGCTTTTTTGAACAATACCCAGCTCAACGCCCATATCGATGATTTCACCCACTTTAGAAATGCCTTCGCCGTAAATAATATCAAACTCTGCCTGGCGGAAAGGCGGTGCTACTTTGTTTTTAACCACTTTTACTTTGATGTGATTACCGATTGCTTCATCGCCATCTTTGATTTGCGTCATGCGGCGAATGTCTAAACGAACGGAAGCATAAAACTTCAAAGCATTACCCCCTGTAGTCGTTTCAGGATTACCAAACATCACCCCGATTTTTTCACGCAACTGATTGATAAAAATGCAGCAGCTATTTGTTTTTGAAATGGTAGCGGTTAATTTTCTGAGGGCTTGGCTCATCAAACGGGCATGCAAGCCCATTTTGCTGTCACCCATCTCTCCTTCCAATTCTCCTTTAGGAACCAAGGCAGCAACCGAATCGATCACCACCACATCCAATGCGCCAGATAAAATCAATCTGTCTGCAATTTCAAGTGCTTGTTCTCCGTAGTCCGGCTGAGAAATCAATAGATTATCAATGTCAACACCCAGCTTTTGCGCATAGGCACTATCGAAAGCATGCTCCGCATCTATAAAAGCGCACATGCCTCCTTTTTTCTGTGCTTCTGCAATCACATGGATCGCAAGGGTTGTTTTTCCTGAAGACTCTGGACCATAAATTTCTACTACACGTCCTTTCGGCAATCCGCCAATTCCCAATGCCACGTCCAAACCAATCGAACCCGTGGAAATAACTCCTTGTTCAATATGGGTTTTTTCATTCATCATCATGACAGAACCTTTTCCAAAGTCCTTGTCAATTTTGTCCATTGTTAATTTTAGCGCCTTTAATTTTTCTGCGTTGCTCATGTTTTTCTGTTTTAAGTGATGTATCTAATGAATCGTTGTAAATATATAAGCGAATTCAAAGGTAAGGTTGGAAAACGAGAATAACTAATATTTTTAGTATTTTTTGCTAATTTTTTTATACCTGTGTCAAGAAGAAAAACAACACCTTCTAAGAAGAAATACTCCTTACTAATTGATTGTCAGTTATTTAATAAGCTTTTGAACAAGGCCTTCGTTGATTACAACCGGATGTTTTTTGCGGAGCTCTTTTACCCAGTTGGCTTCCAGCTGATTTTGATAATCGTTGATCACCGAGCCTTTGGCCGATTCAAAATCGCGGAGCTGACCTTTTGGATAGAGGGTATACAATAGAACAAAGGTATTCGTGCCGTCTTCGTTCACCTGTATCGATGAACATTGTCCGGCTTTGGGTTGATTTAAAAAAGGAAACTGCGCCAACTCAAATCGGCCGCTGTCTGCCTGCAATTCATTTGGCTTGGCAGTTACTAGATTTTGCCAATCAGCACCCGCACGCAATTGCTCAAGGGTTGCCTGTGCCGTTTTGTTGTTGGTACAAGTCACCGCCAACATATCGGCACTTTCTTGCCAGGTATATTGTGAGCGATGAGTCGTATAATAAGAACGAAGTTGAGCAGTGTCCATCGCAGACATTGACCAAACTTTCTTTTCCATGATTTCAAACAATAGGTTGCCTTCGATAAACTCTTGTATTTGATATTTGAAATCGGCATTGTGGTCTTCAAGGTGCTTTTTATAGTTTTCTACAATAGCGGCAGCAACATATTGGTCCCATAAGGCTTGATTGGATTGATTTTTATACAGCTCTTTGTTGGCGGTATAATCTCTTACAAACACCAGCCAGTCTTTTGCTTTCAGCGTGTCTTTGGTAAATCGAATGATGGGTGTATGCGCAATTGACAATTGGTCGATATAATTGTTGCTGTGTGATTGCTTCACGCTGTCTGCATATTGAAGCAACCAATTTTTAGAAACATTGGACAGAATCGAAAAGCCGGTTTTGGCTCGAATAGAGGCGGTGAACTTTTCTTTGCTGATGCGCATGCGATCGTCTTGAGACAATTGTTGTTTGACATCAAACGACAACGCATCATCTGCTTCGCCAGTATTCATTGGTGTCACTTTGATTCGTTTTACGATATGAACACCGAATGGAGTGACAAAAGGCGCAGTGTAAAAGCCGTCTGATGAAAGACTGAATACTTCTTTTTCAAAAGCGTAATCATATTTACCCGGACCAAACACCGGCATCTTGCCGCCGGTAAGAAAGGTGGATTTGTCTTCGCTGCATTGACGCGCAAGAGAGGCAAAGTCTGCGCCTTGTTGAAGCAATCGCTCAACCGAATCTGCTTTATGAAGGGCGGATTGCTTGATTGCTTCAGAAGCATCAGAAGGAAAAGAAAATAAAATTTGCGCCACTTCCCATTTGCCGGGATGCTTTTGTTCCGTCAATACCTTAAACAAATGCCAGGCTTTTTTAGAACGGTAGGGTTTGGAAATTTCGCCAGGCTTTAATGCATAGACAATATTTTCATAAGCATAAGGCAGAGAGAAAATCGTTACATATCCAAAATCCTTGAATTGTATTTGCAAACGATTGGCAATGGCGGCTTCATCACCTTGTGCTTTAGATAATTGATCATAAGCGGCTTGTATTAGCTGTGCCGCCTGCAAAGTGTCTTTGGGTAAAGCATTGGAATCTACTCGTATGAAAAAATGCCACACATGCTTTACTTGCTGGCTTCTTTGAATGGCTTCATTGTAGAGGGCATTGTAAGAGGTTTCGTCTTTGAGATAATTTTCTACGATCTGTTGACGAAATTGATTGGTCTCCTCCTGCAAACGAACAGCGGTATCCAATCCCATCGCCATAGCAGCTTGCACTTTTAATTTAAAATTGGCGTAGAGATCTATGTATTCCCTGATTTTTTTTTCTTTTTCCGTTTGTGTAGGCGGTGTGTTCTTATTGTATGCCCTCAAAAACTCAGCCACAGAAACGGTTTTTTTACCGTAGCTAAAAAGTGTTTGAGCTTCTGCTTGCCCCATCAAAAAGAAAACAAATAATACAAGGCTAATTTTTTTCATGAACAATCAATTAAGCAATCAATTTATTTGGCTTGGCTGGCAATTTTGGCTTGCAGTAAATCATCAAACTGTTTCCAGGTAAGTTTTTTACCAATGATTCTTTTTTCTTTATCTAATAAATAAAGTGTCGGTGTTTGAATGACATCATACAATTGTCTGAAGCTGGGCTTTTGCGCATCTGTTGTTCGTTGCTCCATTTCTTTTGTTTGATAGGCATGGGTCCAGTCAAATAATTTTTTTTCTTTGGTGTATTGGATCCATTCATTTTTTTTGTCGGGTTCCGATAATACAGCGAAAATTTTGACCCCCTTTGCTTTCCAGGAAGCCTGATAGATTGAATCTATTCGGGGGATTTCTTCTTTGCAATGGCCGCAGGTAGGATCCCAAAAAGCCACGAGCACAAAATTGGCATTCAGGCTGTACAGGTTCACGGGCTTACCGGTTGAATCAATCATTTCCAAATCGGCCGCTTTCTCTCCCAGCAAATTGCTCATTTGCATGTAGGCTCTTCTGGAAATGGTTTCAAGTTGTTTATCGTTCAGCCAATTGCTCACCCCCTTGCTGTGGTATTTATTAAATAAGTGCACAAATACGGCGTCCTGGCCCATGTATTTTGGGTTGATGTATTCATCTGTCAGCCAGTTCAGCAAAAACTTATACATCTCCGGGCAAGTGCGCGCCAGCAGCAATTTGTAATCAAGGTCCTTGATGATGCTATCGGGCGCCTGGGGCAAAATTTCTCTGTAATAGCGCTCAAGTTTGGGTAAAAAGAATGGTGTTCGGATGATGCGTTCATCCATAAACGTTATGCCATCCCAGTAATGGCGTTTGTAATACTGATAATTATCGAGTGTGTCCTGACGGGTGATTGGATTTTTAATAATAATCTCGGGCTCTTTCATGGTGTTGAGGAAGAGTGCCATCATCGATTCCGGAGACTGGGTGATGATGTTTTCTCTGTAAGCATTGAGCGCTTTGTTGTATTCGTTGTATTTCTGCTCGTGCAGCGCAGAATCTTTTTGGGTGGTAGACGCCATATAAGCCGTGCGCTCCTGTTGCATCAGCCCTCCTTTTTCATTTACCACTTTCTGATATTGTTGGAACAAAGCGTTTTCGGTGGATCCTTGCACCACGATGTCCAATAATTTAGCGGAATCGGCTAGTATGGTCAGTTGTTGTTCTTTGTTGATGAAAAAATCAACACTCAGGTTTTTGCCCGGAAATACAATTGAATAGATCCCACCTGGAAGTCTTCGGTCGCCTTTAAAAACAGCCACCCCATTGTTGTTGATGAAGGTAGAATCTTCAATGTTTCGATTTTTCCCCATGTAATAGGTGAAATATGCCAA
>CANGBQ010000097.1 GCA_947451985.1 Chitinophagaceae bacterium
ACCACCTATATCGAAAGAAACAGATTTTGATTGTAAAAATGACATATAATAAATGTTTGTACCAACCTTGTAAAAAGTTGATGATGTAAAGTGTATAGGTAAAAGAACAATTCCCAACAGCTGAAAACAGTTGGGAATCATTCAAATAACATACGTGAATAGATTAGATTATTTACGGAGACCCAACTTCTCAATCAAAGCCCTGTATCCGGTAAGATCGTGCTTGCTTAAGTAAGTTAATAGGCGCTTGCGGTTACCCACCATCATCATCAACCCTCTTTGAGAAGAGAAATCTTTTTTGTTTCCTTTCAAATGGTTAGAAATGTGATTGATACGTTCTGTAAGCAATGCAACTTGTCCTTCGATAGAACCAGTGTTCGTGGGTTTGCCACCATAGGTTGTGAAAATGGTCGCTTTTTTTTCTGTTGTTAAATAAGGCATCTCTTTGTTTTTTAAAACTCTGTGTTTTATTTCTTTTTTTTATCGGGTGCAAAGGTAATAAATATTCGGGAATTTTAGGCATAAATGAAGAATGAACATGGATTTCAGGGGTTTAAGGGGGTAAATCGGTGATTTTTAGCCACCTAGGGCGTACTTTATCCATTGAAATCGCCCATATGGGTGTCAAAACTATCTGTCGGAACTCCATTGAAAAAGTGCAAATTTGCAGGATGGAATATCGTTTTGCCATCGTGGGCTGTGGAAGAATTGCCGAAAAGCATGCTGCTTGCATGACACGATTGGGCAAACTGGTGGCAGTCTGCGATCCGAACTTTCAAAAGGCCGAATCATTGGCGGCCAATCACCAAGCCCGAGCGTACGATTCTTTAGAGGCCATGTTGGCAGCCGAGCCCTTTATTGATTTGGTGAGCATCTGTAGCCCCAATGGCTTGCATGCTACTCATGCCGTTACGGCCCTGGAGCATAACAAGCATGTGTTGTGCGAAAAGCCACTGGCCATCTCCAGCCAAGATGCTTTGCAAATGATTGACACCGCCAAACGCTGCGATAAAAAATTATTGGTGGTTAAGTCTTCTCGGTATACCCCTTGCATCCGTGCATTGCAAGCGGCCATCACTTCCCATCAACTGGGCAAGATTTACAGTTTTCATTTGAATGCCGTTTGGAATCGACCTGATGCTTACTATGAAAACAGTTGGAAAGGAACGCTTTCTTTGGATGGTGGTACACTGTTCACTCAATTCAGCCACTACCTGGATGCCCTGTTGTGGCTGTTGGGGGACGTGCAAGCCGTGCATGGCTTCAGAACCCGTGCTTCGCACCAATCGATTGAGGTGGAAGATTCCGGCGCCATAGCCCTCTCCATGAAATCTGGGGCCATTGGTTCATTGCATTATTCTGTCAATGCCTTTGCAAAAAATGTAGGTATCTCCTTGGAAATTGTTGCCGAAAAAGGAACCATCCAATTGGGGGGTGCTTATATGAATGAAATTGTCTATCAGCAACCTATTTTGCTAAGCGAAGACATTTTATCCGCCTACCCCGCTTCGCACCAAGCAAGCAACCATGAACAAATTTTTGCGGATGTCATCAATGTATTGGAGGGAAAGGAAAACAATATGGCAGATGGCGATGTGGCATTGAAAACAGTTGTATTGATAGAAAAAATATACCAGGAAATACTTTTATAATTTGAAAGCCATCTTATTTACTGTCACCAATGATCTTGTATACGATCAACGTATGCAAAGAATTTGCAACAGCCTGGCGCAAGCAGGATACGATGTGACATTGATCGGTTCCCAGAACAAAGCATCCGCATCCTGCACTTCACAATTGTTCCAACAAAAAAGAATCCGTTGCCTCAATAGAAAAGGCTTCGCTTTTTATGCAGAATACAACATCAAGCTTTTTTTTCACCTCTTCTTCCAAAAGAAAGCAGACGTCTATTGTTGCATCGATTTGGATACCCTGCTTCCGGTGACCTTTATCAGCAACTGGAAAAAATCAAAGCTGGTGTATGATGCGCACGAATATTTTAGCCAGCAAAAAGAAATCATCACCCGACCTCGCATCTATTCATTTTGGCATTGGATTGAAAAGACATGGGTGCCTAGGATCCCCAATGGCTACACCGTAAGCCAATCCATTGCTGAAGCATTTGAAAAAGAATATGGCGTGCGTTATAAAGTGATCATGAATGCCCCTTTACTTCACCAAGCTGCGCCTACCCACAAGCGCGAAACGGCGCCCGTATTGCTGTATCAAGGAGCCGTCAACCATGCCAGAGGGCTAGAGTATTTGATTCCGGCCATGAAACAGATTGAAGCGGTGTTGCATATATACGGAGACGGCAATTTTCTGGATGATGCTCATCAGCTGATTCAACAAAACAATTTGGAAGATAAAGTGTTATTGATGGGAAAGGCTGACCCCATGGAACTTAGACAGATTACTCAATCCGCTTATCTTGGACTCAACCTGGTGGAGCCAGTGGGGCTGAATCAATGGTATTCACTCGCCAATAAGTTTTTTGATTACATCCATGCGAATATTCCTCAGGTAACCATGAATTTTCCTGAATACAAAAGAATCAACGATGCCTTTCCTGTAGCTGTGCTGATTGATCAACTTTCAGAAAATGAAATTGCCCGTGCTGTAAATTCATTGATCCATGATCAAGAAAAATATCAACAGCTGCAGTCCAATTGTGCATCCGCAGCAACTCAATTGAATTGGCAAAATGAAGAAATGAAATTAATCGATTTTTATAACAACCTCCTTGGATAAGCACTTACATATTGTCACACACGATGTCCCCTGGCCAGTGGATTATGGCGGTGTGTTTGATTTGTTTTACAAAATCAAAATATTGCATGAACAAGGCATTCAAATTCATTTGCATTGTTTTATCAATAAAAACAGAACTGAGCAATCCATCCTAAACCGGTATTGCGCCAGTGTACATTATTATAAAAGAAGACAACCCTTTTCATCGATTTCTTTCAAGATCCCCTGGATGGTTCGATCCCGGTACAACAAAGAATTGATAGCGCGTTTGCAAGAGGACAATCACCCGATTCTGCTAGAGGGCATCCATTGCACGTATCCACTGTATCGTAAAGCCCTGCGAGATCGAACAGTTTGTGTACGCCTGCACAATGTGGAACATTTGTATTATGGCGCCCTTGTTCAACATGAGTCGAATTGGGCAAAAAAAATATATTATTTTATAGAAAGCAAACTCCTTCGAAGATACGAGCAAGCCATCTGTCAAATGGCTACTGTTATTCCATTAAGTGAGAAAGATGCGGCATATTGCACCCATGAATTAAAAGCAAAAAACGTTCGTTTTTTACCTGCCTTTTTACCATGGAAGCAAACTGAATCATTGACCGGGAACGGAAACTTTTGTTTGTATCAGGGGAATCTGGCCATCAACGAAAACGAAAAAGCAGCTCAATGGCTGCTTGAACAAGTTTTCCATGCAATGCCCATCCCCTTTGTCATTGCAGGCAACCATCCCTCTGAGGCTTTGCAGCAATTGGCACACAAAATGCAGCATACTTGCATCGTCGTTAATCCGTCGGATTATGAAATGGAAGACCTTATTAAAAAAGCGCAAATCAACATTCTGCCTTCTTTCAACCAGACTGGCATCAAATTGAAATTACTGAATGCCATGTTCAATGGAAGACATTGTTTGGCCAATCCTGCTGCTGTAGAAGGCAGCGCCCTCACAGAGGGATTTGCCACTGCCACTGATGCGGATTCGTTTAAAGAAGCCATTCAACAATTGTTCAGCGAGCCCTTTACTGAAACAAACAAGCAGCACCGAAATGCTGCTTTACAAAACGTATATGATGCCCAAAAGAATGCCAGGGCGCTTATTGAGTGGCTATACTAGCGTTGTCCCATACCCTGCCTGCTTCGGTCTTGATCATTCTTGCCGGAAACTTATTGATGACCATGTAATCGTGCGTCGCCATTAAAATGGTGGTGTTGTAATCCTTGCTAATGTGAAACAGCAACTGCATGATTTCGTCACTGGTTTCCGGATCGAGGTTTCCGGTGGGCTCATCAGCCAAAATCAATTTAGGCGAATTCAGCAAGGCGCGTGCAATGTCAATTCGCTGTTGCTCCCCACCACTCAATTCAAAAGGCATTTTCAGTCCTTTGTTTTTGAGGTTTACTTTATCCAACACATCATTGATTTTTTCGTTCATCAGCATTTCGTCTTTCCAACCCGTTGCTTTCAACACGAACTTCAAATTCTCGTTGACGTTTCGATCGGTTAGCAATTGAAAATCCTGAAAGACAACACCCAGGTTTCTTCTGAGAAAAGGAACTGTTTTCCAATCAATCTCCCGCAGGTTGTGACCAGCCACCCATCCTTCTCCATTGGTAAGCTCTAGATCTCCATACAATGTTTTGAGCAGACTGCTTTTTCCTGAACCTGTCTTCCCTACCAAATACACAAACTCTCCCTTTTCAACAGATATGTTTACATCAGCAAGGACTTTGCTTTCGCCCTGGTAAATATTGACATTCCGAAGTTCTATGATGGATCTAGACATGCTAATGGTTTTAAAATAACTTAATAAAACTTATTCAATCGATGGCACAACAAATGTAAACTGCAATTGTCTAATAAACAATTCGTTCATTTGGCAAATGAATTTCGAGTGTTTTTTTAACGTTTTCTTCTACCCTTCCAATGATTTGTGCATCTATGTTGAAAGAGCGGGCCACCTCTATCATCGTTTGGGCGGCAGCCTCTTTACAGTATATCTCTAACCGACAGCCCATGTTGAACACTTCATACATTTCTTTGGAGGAACTGCCACTGTTTTGCTGCAGCATGTTAAAAACAATGGGTGGCTCAAATAAATTGTCTTTGATGATCTTGTAATTCCCTGGCAAGTATTTCAGACATTTGGTTTGTCCTCCACCACTGCAATGGATAAGTCCGTGTATGGAATCAAAATGATTTTCCAATATTGTTTTCAACACGGGCGCATAGGTTCTGGTAGGGCTCAATAACAATTGTCCGATGGTCATTTGAGCGCCATTGACCATCACGGAGTCTGTCAAGAGATGATTACCGATGTACACCACTTCATCAGATAAAGCCGGATCAAAACTTTCAGGAAAATCTTGGGCATACGTCTTACGAAGCGCATCATGGCGGGCAGAGGTCAACCCGTTGCTACCAATACCACTGTTATAGGCGGTTTCGTAACTAGCTTGTCCGTAACTGGCTAATCCTACAATGACATCGCCGGCTTGGATTTTTTCGTTGGTGATTAATTTGCTTTTGGGCCAGCGACAAGTCAGGGTGCCGTTCACTGCAACGGTTCGGACAACATCTCCTACATCGGCGGTTTCGCCTCCTAAATAATGGATGTGTACGCCAAAAGTTTTGAGTTGATCAAACAAAGCCTGAGAACCCTGAATGACTTGCTCCAATACCGCGCCGGGTATCAGGTGTTTGTTTCGGTCAATGGTAGAATTGAACACCATTTGATCGTAAATACCCACACAAAGAAGATCGTCCAGGTTCATTACAATCGCATCCTGGGCAATGCCTTTCCAAACAGACAAGTCGCCTGTTTGTTTCCAGTAGAGATAGGCCAGAATACTTTTGGTGCCCGCTCCGTCTGCATGCATGATATTGACAAAGGAGTCGTCTTGTCCTAAATAATCTGGATAAATTTTACAAAAAGCATGGGGAAACAGTCCTTGGTCCAGTTGTTTCGTAGCCGCATGTACTTCTTCCTTTTGTGCTGAAACGCCTCTTTTATGATACAAACTCATAGAAAACTTTGAAAGACAAAGCTAAAATTGAAATACGATATTGCATTTATTAATTATCAATTAGTTTTGCACCGATTTTGAATATGAACATTTACCACGACATCCACGCACTCCCCCCCTTTCAAAAGGCCGTGATTACCATTGGCACTTTTGATGGTGTCCACTTGGGTCACATTCAAATTATCCGCCAGTTGGTGGCAGAAGCCAAAGCCATTCAGGGGACACCGGTACTCATCACCTTCTTTCCACATCCCAAGCAAATTGTAGGTTCTGCGGACAATCCATTATACATTATCAATACATTGGCCGAAAAAGCCACTTTACTGGAAGCCGCCGGCATTCACGACCTGGTGGTCGTACCCTTTAATGAGGCTTTCGCCAACCAGCCCGCCGAGCAATATATTCAAGAGTTTCTGGTTAAATGTTTTCAACCCCATACCATTATCATCGGCTACGACCACAAATTTGGCAAGGACAGGCTGGGCGATTATCATTTGCTTGAAAACAAAGCAACCGATTACGGATACACGGTCAAAGAAATTCCAGAAAAGATTTTACAAAATGTAACCATCAGCAGTACCCAGATACGAAAAGCCCTGCTGACCGGCGACATTGTCACCGCCAATCATTTTTTAGGATACCATTATTTTTTCAGTGGCAT
>CANGBQ010000098.1 GCA_947451985.1 Chitinophagaceae bacterium
AAGTAGACAATGCACTTATCAATGAAAATATGAAGGGCCCGGTTAAAAAATATTACATTTGTTACCTGGCTTGACGCCACAAAACGTTGCCCGACAGCCCATAAATAAAAGTCGCATGACATTCAATGCTATTCAAATTGCACAACTCATTGGCGGAACCATCGAAGGCAATCCGGATACTTCGGTGCAGGCTTTTGGAAAAATTGAAGAGGCAAAAGCAGGTGAATTGTCATTTTTGGCCAATCCAAAATACGAGGAGTTTCTATATACCACTCAAGCTTCTTTGATAATTGTCAACCAATCACTTCAACTCAAGCAGCCTGTTACAGCCACCCTCATCAGGGTGCCTGATGCCTATTCTGCATTTGCAGTGCTCTTGGAAGCATACCAACAAGCCAACTTGCAACAATTGACCGGGACAGAGCAGCCTTCTTTTGTTCATTCCACTGCTCAACAAGGCAACCAAGTGTACATAGGTGCTTTTGCCTATATCAGTGAAAATGTTTCCATTGGGAATGGTTCCAAAATTTATCCCGGGGCTTTCATTGGAAAGAAGGTGAGCATCGGAAACAATACCATCATTCATCCGGGCGTAACCATTTATCACGATTGCGTGATTGGTTCCAACGTCATCATCCATGCCGGCAGCGTGATTGGCAGTGATGGATTTGGTTTTGCTCCTCAAACCGGCGGTACTTATAAAAAGATTCCTCAAACCGGCAATGTCATCATTGAAGACCATGTAGAAATCGGTGCCAATACGACGATAGACAGAGCTACGATTGGCAGTACCATTATACATACAGGAGTAAAGCTTGATAATTTATTGCAAGTAGCACACAATGTAGAAATTGGCAGCAACACCGTTATTGCGGCGCAGACCGGCGTCAGTGGAAGTACCAAGATTGGCGAAAATGTTATGATTGGAGGACAAGTAGGAATCGCAGGTCACCTCCATATTGCCAGTGGCACCAAAATCAGTGGACAGAGTGGCATCACCAAAACCGTCAAGGCTCCTAATACGACCTTATCCGGAAAACCGGCCATGGATTTGCAAACTTCTCTTAAAATTCAAGCCCATACGCGACAACTGCCCCAACTCGAAAACAGAATCAAGGAATTGGAAAGAATCATTCAAGAACTAAAGCAGGGCAAATAACACAACCCGAAGGCCTACCCGAACAATGCATACTATTTTTCGTTCAAAGCGACCATTATCTATTGGCGGTTTATTAGCCATCCTACTCATTCTAGTGTGTACGCAACAAACCAATGGACAAACCGTTCGAATAACCGGCCGTATCATTGATACCGACACCAAAGAACCCGTCCCCTACGCCTCTGTCTACTGTATCCAAGCCGGAAACGGAGTGGTATCTGACAGCGTGGGTAATTTCTTCATACATGTTCCTTCCAGCGGAGTAGATACATTGGCAATCAGCTACATAGGGTATGAATTGTACAAAAAAGCATTGGTTTCCGAATCCATGAACGGCCCATTGACGATTCAAATGAAAAGAGGTGGATTGAGCAATGATGTAGTTATTAAAACCAAAAAAATAAACAAAGGGCTCTTTCTCTGGAGAAAAATCATGAGTAAAAAAGAGCAGTACAATCGATATAATCTTTCTAATTTTTCTTACGAGGCATATAATAAACTGGAAATTGATCTGAAAAATTTCAACGTAGAAAAAGCCAAGAAGAACTTCTTGCTTCGGCCCTACTCATTTGTGTTTGATAATGTCGACAGCGTGTCAGAAGACAAACCCTTTTTACCAGCTTACCTTATAGAATCTGTCAGCGATTATGCCTATCAGCGGTCTCCTAATAAATTTTTCGAACGCATCAAAGCCTCCAATACCAAAGGATTGGAAAATGAAAGCATCACCAAGATGCTCGGAGTGATGGATCAGAATGTAAATCTGTATGGAAACACCGTCACTGTTATCGACAAAAGCTTTATTGGTCCATTTAACGACCATGCAGACCTGTATTACAACTTTTGGGTGCCAGATACACAAATAGTCGCCGGAAATAAAATCTTTCATTTTGTATTCAAGCCAAAATACGTTGGGCAAAATACTTTTGAAGGAGATGCCTGGGTTACGGCCAGGACCTTTCAGGTAAAAAAGATTTCACTGTATCTGGGCAAAGATGCCAATATCAATTTCGTAGACAAGCTTAGCATTTTTCAAGAATTCATTCCGCTGAATGACAGCGTCTTTTTCTTAAGCAGGGATAAGTTTGTGGCCGATTTTAAAATGCTGGGTAAAAAAAACATTGCCCTGATTGGACGGAAAAACACATCTTACAAAAACATTGTAATCAATAGTGATTCTATTGCTCAATCTTTTTCTGGCCAAGCCATTAAAGAATTGGTTACGGTCGTAGACCATTCCAATCAATTAACAGACAATGATTGGCAAAACATTCGGCATGACAGCCTGAGTGGTAATGAAAAAAAAATCTATGCCACTACCGATCGCTTGTTACAAATGCCCAAATTCCAACAATTGCAAAGAAGGTTGCTTTTCTTGGGAACGGGCTATACCCAAGTAGGTAAAGTTGAATTGGGGCCTTGGTTCAATTGGATCAGTAGCAATCAATGGGAAGGCACCCGATTGCGTTTTGACCTTGGATCCAATACCAAACTAAACAAAAAGATATACCTGCATGGATATGCAGCCTACGGTACAAGAGACCAGCAATGGAAAGGCGGTGCAGAAGCTTATTGGGCAGTGAAACGCAAACCAAATTTGTTGCGTTTGCATGCAGCTTATTCCAATGACATCGACAACGGCATCAGCCATCTGGGGGAAGTCAGCCAGGACAACATCTTTTCTTTGGCCATCAGAAAACCCAATGCGCTGTTTAAGTTTTTGAAAGTGGAAGATGCGCGCTTCGAAATTTTGAAAGACTTAGGGAAAGGGTTTTCCAGCGAACTGTTTTTGCTTCGGCAGAATTATACGCCATTGGAAAACCTGCCCTTCATTGTTCCAACGGGCACCACGCCACTTAAAAATTTCGAAGTTTCCTTGCGATTGCGCTTTGCCTATCTTGAAAAGTTTTTTGAAGGTGATTTTTTTCGTTATTCATTGGGCAGCCCATACCCCATTGTAGAATTGCTCTGCTCTCAAGGAATAGCTGGCGTATTGAATAGTCAATACAAGTACAACAAAATATATTTTTCCATCAAAGACAATGTCAATATCGCCCCATTGGGGAGTTTGTATTATAAATGTTATGCAGGCAAGACTAATGGCACCTTGCCCTTTGCTTTTTTAGAAAACCATCCCGGAAACAACCTGTACTATTATAACTACAGCGCGTTTAATTTGATGAGTCGCTTTGAATACCTGAGTGATCAGTTTGCAGGTATACATTTAGAACACACCATCGGTTCTGGCTTGTTTCGACTGTTGCCCATTACCCGGAAGTTAAAATGGCGTCAGTTTTGGTATGCCAAATCGCTGATTGGCTCATTGAGCCAAGCCAATCAGCAGCTGAACAATTCCCGCAACGATTTCAAAACACTCAATGGAAAACCCTATATCGAATTGGGCACCGGGATAGACAACATCTTTAAATTGATTCGATTGGATTTTGTTTGGAGACTAGCCAACCAATCCAGCAACACCCCATCTACAAGCCAATTTGGCATTTTTGGCAGTTTCCACGTGCAATTTTAGGCCGATTGAGCTCATATTTAGACTTCTTTCACACGTCGTAAGGTTTATTTAAAATATCTTTGCACAAATTCTTGCAAACAAGATGGACAAAAATTTTAACCCAGACAAACAACATACCCTGGCATCAGCCGTAAGCATTGCTGGGACGGGTTTGCACACGGGTGTGAATGTGGATATGACCTTGAACCCAGCCAATCCAGGTTTTGGATTCCAGTTTCAGCGAACCGATTTGCCAGGCAATCCGACCATTAAAGCCGATTGCGATTTGGTTACAGATACGTCCCGGGGCACCACTCTCGAATTGAACGATGTAAAAATCAGTACGGTCGAGCATATTTTGGCCGCCTTGGTTGGAATGGGCGTTGACAATTGCTTGATTCAAGTGAATGGACCGGAAATCCCCATCATCGATGGCAGCAGCGGACCCTTCGTAGAAATCATTGAAAAAGCAGGCGTAGCCGAACAAGATGCAGCCAAAGCCTGGTACAGCATCGACACCAACATTTCTTTTTATGACGAAACGAAGCGGGTGGAAATGACGGTATTGCCCTCTGCTAAATATGAAATCACCACGTTGATTGATTTCAATAGTCCAGTTCTAGGCACCCAACATGCCAGCTTGAAAAGTATGCATGAGTTCAAGGGAGAAATTGCTACTTGCAGAACCTTCTGCTTTTTGCACGAACTAGAAATGCTGCTGGAAAACAACTTGGTAAAAGGAGGAGACATCAACAATGCCATTGTGGTAGTAGACAAGCCTGTAACAGAAGAAGAAATGGGCAGACTCGCCAAAGCCTTTGGCAGAAGCAAAGTAGAAGTGAAAACGGAAGGATACCTGAATAACCTGGAATTGCGCTTCCCGAACGAACCAGCTAGACACAAGCTGTTAGACGTCATTGGAGACCTTGCCTTGATAGGATATCCCATCAAAGGGCAAATCATTGCGAATCGACCTGGTCACAGCAGCAATGTGGAGTTTGCCAAAAAAATCAAACAATACATCAAGAAGAACAAACACACCAAAGACATACCTGTATACGATCCGATGCAAGCGCCCGTATATACCTTGCAGCAAATTGAAAAAACCCTTCCGCATCGATATCCTTTTTTGTTGGTTGATAAAATTGTCGAACTAACGGATAACTGTATTTTGGGTATCAAGAATGTTACGTTCAATGAGTTTTTCTTTCAGGGTCATTTTCCCGGCAATCCCGTGATGCCAGGCGTATTGCAAATTGAAGCGCTGGCCCAAACGGGTGGCATTCTTTGTATCAACTCCATGCCCGAAGGTGAATACGATACTTATTTTTTAAAAATAGACAATTGTAAGTTCAAACAAAAGGTGATTCCCGGAGACACTATGTTGCTCAAAATGGAATTGATAGAGCCTATTCGCAGGGGTATTTGTGTGATGCGTGGCAGTGTGTATGTAGGCAACAAACTGTGTACAGAAGGTGAATTCACCGCTCAATTGGTAAAAAGAAATTAAAATTCAGCTCATGATTCATCCACATACTTATATCCACCCCAACGCCAAGCTGGCACCCAATGTCAAAATCGATCCGTTCAGTGTTATTCACCAGAATGTAGAAATTGGCAATGGCACTTGGATTGGGAGCAATGTGACCATTATGGAAGGTGCCCGCATCGGAAACAATTGTAGAATCTTTCCTGGCGCCGTTATTGCCGGTATTCCTCAAGATTTGAAATACGAAGGGGAAAATACAACCGTAGAAATAGGAAACAATACGACCATCCGGGAATTTGTAACCATCAACAGAGGAAGTAAAGACAAATGGACCACTAAAGTAGGTGACAATTGTTTGATCATGGCCTACAGCCATATCGCCCACGATTGTGTAATTGGGAATAATTGCATCATGAGCAACAATACTCAAATGGCAGGACATGTGACCATGGGTGACCATGCAATTTTGGCGGGCATGTGTGCGATTCACCAATTTGTGCAAATTGGTCAACATGCATTCGTTGCTGGAGGCTCGCTGGTAAGTAAAGATGTACCTCCCTTTATCAAAGCAGGTCGCACACCACTGAGTTATGCAGGCGTCAATTCGGTTGGATTGAAACGTCGTGGCTTTTCATTGGATAAAATCAACCACATTTTAGATGTGTACAGAATCATCTACAACAAAAACTTCAACACTTCCCAGGCGCTCAACTACATTGAAGAAGAATTGGCCGCAACCGATGAACGCGACGAAATCGTAACATTTATCCGTGAAAGTGGCAGAGGTATTATCAAACGCTTTAGCAAAGGCGGAACCGACGAAGAATAAGTAAGCAGCATGCAAATTTCTTTAACCAACGTAGGGAAACGGTATAATAGAGAGTGGATATTTCGACATGTCAATCACACTTTTACCTCCGGACAATCCTATGCCATCACCGGATCGAACGGATCGGGTAAGTCTACGTTATTACAAGTGATTGCAGGTGCTTTGATGCAGAGTGAAGGAACCATTGAATACGAAGGACTCTCCCTTGAAAATACCTATCAACAAATAGCGCTTGCAGCGCCCTACCTCGAACTGATAGAAGAAATGACTGCGATGGAATTGCTTCAATTTCAGTCCACCTTTAAGACTTTTTTGCTTCCCTTCAAACAAATCCTGGAAGCCATGCAGCTAGACAAAGCCGCCCACAAGGAAATTCGATATTTCAGCAGTGGAATGAAACAGCGATTGAAACTGGCGCAGGTTTTTTTTAGCCAGGCATCCATTTGGCT